>QNBS01000009.1 GCA_003644175.1 Planctomycetota bacterium
AAGCAGAGGTACCTGTCGCCTCATCGCAGGAACGGACAAAAGGCGTTTGAAGTAAGCGATCGCCTCAGAGACACCGTTATCTTCAGCTATTTGAATCTGATGAACGATTGGCCGGTCAAGGGTCCGCTTGACTTTATCTTCTGCCGAAATGTGATGATATACTTTGACAAGCCGACGCAGTCGAATCTGATAAATCGCTTTTGGGACCTGCTGGACTCGGGGGCTATTCTGTTCACCGGGCACTCGGAATCATTGACCGGAATTGAGCACAAATTCAAATATGTCCAGCCCACAATCTACATGAAACCATAGTGTCAGGATTTGGATATGGTGAAGACAAAACTAATCGTGGATGTATCAGACGCGAAGGTCTCCAATAACCCCGCCGATCTTCTGACAACATATTCATTGGGCTCGTGCATAGGCGTGTGCCTGTACGACTCGCCCACACATGTCGGCGGCATGCTGCATTACCAGCTTCCGGACTCGAAGATAGACCCCGAGCGGGCACAACAGGCCCCGTTTATGTTCGCTGATACCGGAATGAAACTCCTGCTCGGAAAATTATTGTCAATGGGTGCAAATAAGAAACGCATGAAGATAAAAATCACAGGCGGAGCGGAGATGAATACAGGGCCGAAAGGATTCAATATCGGCAAACGCAATTATCTGGCTATAAGAAAAATCCTGTGGAAAAATGGAATGTTTATCGACGCCGAAGACGTCGGCGGCTTCTCGCCTCGCAATGTATATATGAATATCGCCGACGGCGCCGTGACTGTCAGGTCCAACGGCATCGAAAAGAGTTTATGAGAAGAACGGCTTGAAACCAATTGCCTGCATAGGAGATATATCATGGCTTGGAACATACTGATAGTGGATGATTCGTCTTTGACCCGCAAAAGAATAAGGCGCATCATCGAAATGGCCGATCTGGATATCGGAGAGTTCATGGAGGCGGAAAACGGCGCAGAGGCCTTGGAGATTCTCGAAGATTCGTGTGTGGATTTGGTTCTCTCGGATCTGAATATGCCCGAAATGGGCGGCGCTGAAATGGTGCATCGAATGAAGAGTCGGGAGGCCACAAAGTCAATCCCTGTGGTTGTCGTTTCAACCGAATCCAAGACGGCCCGGATACAAAAACTCCTGGCCGAAGGGGTCAGGGACTATCTCCACAAGCCCTTCACGCCGGAAGAGTTCAAAGAGGCGATACAGACACTTTGGTCTAAACCCAAAATTGATTCAGGCGATCTCTTGACCCAGGCACTGACACAGGCGCTTGAAGTAATGGCGCTCGTGACTGCTGTGCCGGTCGACGATGATATGGCCACCCCCCAAAAAACCGTACTGGCCCAAATAGGTTTCACGGGACCAAAAAAAGGAACAATCCTGATGCTCGTGGGTCTGGACTTCTGCAAGACTCTTGCCGAAAACATAGCCGGCGCCGACAAGGCCAATAACGAAAGCGCTCTCGATGCAGTGAAGGAACTCTCTAATGTTACTTGCGGATTGTTCCTCCCAATGGTTGTTTCCTCGACAGCGGATGTCTTTGATGTTACTGTCCCTGAGGTCAAGAAGTGTGATAATCCGACGCAATGGGACGAATTTGTGGCCGACGCCAACACCTGTATATTAAACATTGAAGGTCATGCGATAGCCGCCAAACTGATCATCGAAGATGCGGCAACGCCGGCGGAGTGTAATTAAAACAACACCGACCTGATTGGAAAATCATCCTGGAGATATGCTGTGAAAACCAAGGATTTTTCCGGAATAAGAAACAACGGCTCGCTCCCCGACCCACAGGATGTCCATGTCCCCGGCGACAGCGAAGATTTGCTGGACGATTATGTAGAGAGCGCCAGTTCAATGTTGGATGAGCTTGAACAGGCGGCGTTGGCGTATGAGGCGGGTAATAACAGTAAGGAAAATGTCGCGGCTATACGACGGATTCTGCACAAGATCAAGGGTGAATCGTCAATGATGGGCGCCGCCGAAATATCGGAGTTTTGCCATCAGGCGGAATTCGCTTTCGAGGAACTCGACGACAACCATCGACCGGATATGCTGCTGAGATTCAAGGATTGGGTAGATACTGCGATGAGTAACCTGGCGGGCCGGGCCCGAATAAAACCGACGTCCTCGGTCGAGTTATAAGAAGACTTTTGCAAAATTACGATTTGACATGTTTTTGGGAAAGAAAAGTCGCTGAGCTTTTTTCTTTCCTTAGAGATAACTCATTATGCGGTCGGATGTTATGGGATTACATAAGAAAATCGAAAAAATGATTTTCTTATGTAATGCATGCCAAACCGCAATTTTGCAAAAGTCTTATTATAAGTTTAATCGACGATTTGCATGAAACTGCGAAATTCAGATATGCTGAAAGAAACAATAACAGTTAACATATCCGACGCCAGGGTGTCTGACGACCCTGCGCATGTTCTGGCGACATATTCGTTGGGCTCATGTATCGGCGTCTGCTTGTATAGCCGGAAGATGGGCGCCGGAGGCCTGCTCCATTACCTCCTTCCGGATTCAACGGCAAACCCGCAGAAGGCAAAAGAAAACCCGTTTGTCTACGCTGATACGGGCATGAAAACGCTGCTTGAAAAACTGACTTCGATGGGAATAAGGAAAAATCAACTCAGTGTAAAGGTGGCCGGCGGCGCGCAAAGACTGAAAGTTAAAGCAAAAGGATTTAATATCGGCAAACGCAATTATCTTGCCATCAGGAAAATCCTGTGGAAACAAGGAATGTTCATTGACGCCGAGGATGTCGGCGGCTTCTCGCCGCGTACTCTGTATATGAGTGTTATCGACGGGGCTGTAACGATCAGGTCCGGCGGCCTTAAGAAATACCTGTAGGAGGCGATTGAACAAAAACAATTCAACGCCGCTTCCATGATAATCGCTGGAAAACTTTGAGAAAAACCGACATGGCAACTACTCTTAACACCAATGTTAAAGTCCTGATAGTCGACGATTCGGCGGTAGTTCGCAAGATACTCAGCCGGCAGTTGAGCCGGCATAATGGTATAGAAGTCGTCGGCACGGCCCCGGACCCCTTCATAGCGCGGGATAAGATACTGTCGCTTCAGCCGGATGTGCTCACGCTCGATCTGGAAATGCCCAGAATGGACGGCATAACCTTCCTGCGAAAACTGATGAAGCATCGTCCGATGCCTGTGATTGTTCTCAGTTCGCTGACGCCCAAGGGCGGCAAGATGGCCTTGGAGGCCCTCGCGGCCGGTGCGGTGGAGGTCATAGCCAAACCCGGGCCCGCTTACAGCGTCGGAGAGGCATGCACCGAGCTTATCGGCACGATAAAGTTTGCCTCAAGAGCACGAATCAATAAAAAAACCATTGACCAACACCAGGATGGCGTGTCACCCAGACGGTTGAGTATGGTCGAAACAACCAACAAGATTTTTGCCATAGGCGCATCTACCGGCGGCGTCCAGGCGTTAACAAGACTGCTTTCGGCGCTGCCCGCCAATGCTCCGGGTACGCTGATAGTTCAGCATATGCCCGCTCACTTCACAACCTCATTCGCCGAGCGCCTGAACAATGAATGTGCGATCAATGTCTCAGAGGCTCAAAATGGAGATCACGTTATCCCGGGCAAGGCCCTGATTGCTCCCGGCGGACTGCATATGCTCCTGCAGCGGTCAGGCGCCAATTATTATGTCGCCGTAAAGGACGGCCCGCCCGTCTGTCGGCAAAGACCGAGCGTGGAGTTAATGTTCAACTCAGTGGCCAAATACGCAGGAGCAAATGCCGTCGGGGCGATACTTACCGGCATGGGCGACGACGGCGCAGGGGGATTGTTGAACATGCGCCAAAGCGGCGCCCATACCATAGCGCAGGATGAGGCGTCATGTGTCGTTTTTGGTATGCCCAAAGAAGCTATCGAACGAAACGCTGCGGAAAAAGTCTTGCCTCTGTCCGACATTGCCCAGACTATGATCAACCTGGCGCAGAATTGAAGCAGCAATCCCATTCAGCCAAAAAAAAACGGCGAAGGGTGGATGACTTGAGGGGAAGTCATACACATTTCTTCGCCGAGATAATGGAGTCCGTTCCGTCGGATAATATCCCCGTTTGCGACTTTCCGCAAAAAGGCGCCATTGCTTTGGCCCTCCGTGACCGGCCTTTGGATATGATAGTCTTTCCTGGCTCCTAAATGCCGAATTTTGCGATATTCTCTGCTGCCGCTCGAATGTTTTCAGGGCTTTCAAGCCGGCCGGACAACAGAAGCCGGCGCGCACCCTCGACAGCGTCGGCGTCCTGGCGCGGCATTTCCTTTGCCTTTTCGATCAAAGCATCATAAGTGACCTGCAGTGAAGCATCCACCTGGTTATCTGCGGGCTCTCTGGTTCGCTCAGGCTGCCTGGAAGATGATTCTTTCAGTATATCAGGCACTTGATTGTTATTTATCTTTTCTATCATTGCTCATTACCTTATTGTTTGATCCACTATTATTTTCGTGGATTTTTGCGGAAACTTTATGATTTTTTTTTCAAATTTTTCATTTTTTTCTAAAGTTGACGCTCTTTTTGGGCGAGAGCAACAGCTTCATGCCACCCTGCCTTTCGGGCCTTAACGTCTCGGCCGTCTCGTAAGCCACGAATTTGACAAACTTCAGCGAACTGACGGTTCCCAGTCTCTCCCGCAGGGTTGCAAAACCCACCAGGTCGTGATCGCTGTAATAGTCCATTATTCGCTCTTCAGTCGCCCTGTCGGTGGCATCCCATATCTGCTCAAGGGCCCATAATAACTGCCCGTCGGTAAGGTCTACAATCTTTAATCGAAGACCAATGCCCATATGAGGATACGGCTTGAATTCCGTAACGGCGCCGACCAATACAGCATCGCAATTTAAGGTCTTGCGCATCGCCGATAGTTGCTCGAGAGTGTATGCCGTATTCAGGTCCAGTTGAAAGCTCCGCCAGGCAGGATCATGCCGGCGAACAATGGCCAGCCCGAATATCTGCTTTTTTTGCAGCGCCTGGAAAAGCGCCTCGGTCGCCTGGGAAGATATCCGGGGGAAAGCCGAATCGTTGGATAGTTCAACCAGGGCGATTCTGCCGACAGTATCCAGGTCCTTATCCGGATTCAGATAATAATGATCCGCAGGGGGCGTGTGCGATTCGTAAAGCCCGCAGCCCGATAAAAGAATCGTCAGGAACAATAATACTGTTTTGAAGTTATTCATTTGATTCACTTAAAGAATGAGGTTCGATTAGTTGATGTTTACTTTGCTTATTCAGGGACACTGCAGCCGGGGCCTGGCCCTGACTGCGTAATGCCTCTGCATCAACTTCTCCGCCAAGGACCTTGAGTATTTTGAGCAACGCCCGCAATTGCTCGGTGTCGGCATCCCGCATTTCTTCCTGAAAACCGAGTATCTGCATTTTCCAGTTATTCAGTTCGGTTGTCATATCGATCAGAAGATCGTTTGCTTCGTCCAACTCCTTTTTGAGCTGCTCTAATTCAGGTTCAAGAACAGCGATCCGGTCTTTAAGCCGGCGGTTCTCAGCGACCATATCCCGACTTTCCTGTTGCATCGCGGTCATCCGCTCGAGGAGCTCCGTGTTTTTCTTTGCCAGTTCGACGGCCGAGTCTACCGCCGTTTGGCCGCTTGGAGCGGCTTTCTGGAACCTCTTCTGCATGGAGGCGTCTTGATGCTGCATGGCGGAGTCGGGTTTGAAAACAACCTCAACGGGCTCCTGCACAACGGGGCAGCCCGCCAGTAGAAATGTCAATGCCGATACGATCAAAAGAAACAAGGTTTTTGTATTAGCTTGCATGGTCATTTTCTCCTTCATTTTTGGTGGCCAAATATTCACATCTTATATGTGTTTTCTCGCCGCAGCGGCAGGTTACTTCCATTACGGCGAATTCAGGCTGGTTTTCCACAACAAGAACCTGCGGTTGGGCCAACGTTACGTTTCCTGCACTCGCCCGCCTTGGTGCGGCTTGTCCTGCATCGAGCCGAAACCGCCCTTCCAGCTTGACGTCATTGCTCTTTATAACGTGTCCTGCCGTTTTTTCCATTTTCTGTTTCGCTCCTTCCGTCCGGCACAATAATTTTTTGGCGTCATGCACAATAATCGATAGAATGATCGTTTTGGTCCTTTTCAGCAATTTCGCGGTCGGCGTTCTCTTCGACCGATTCGTTCAGTTGGTCTTCATCGAGTCGGGGCCGCTCTTGATCTTGCTCGTTTAAGTTTTGTCGTTTCCTTCT
This sequence comes from Planctomycetota bacterium, assembly GCA_003644175.1. GTDB lineage: Bacteria > Planctomycetota > Phycisphaerae > Sedimentisphaerales > Anaerohalosphaeraceae > B28-G16. Next base: position 6,251 of record QNBS01000009.1, read on the forward strand.
CTCCCGGCGGCGTTTTGCGGGAGTTACACCTCCAATATTGTGCAGGCTCTCCACCGGCTTTATATTGTGATCAATCTCCGCCATCTTTCCATTGCCTTAATTTCACCGATAAATTGAATAGAGCAACCGCGTGCAGTTGGCTGACGCGAGGTTCGGTTATGCCGAAAACCTCGCCTATTTGTTTCATCGTAAGTTGCTGTTGATAATGAAGCAAAATGATCTGCCGTTGTCTTTTGTTCAATTGGCCGATGGCTTCGGTCAGCTTATCTACAAGCTCGTCTTGTTCGAGTTGCCGGTGAGGATTGGTTACATTGTCGTCCGCCAAAGAAACGCCCAGGGGAGGGGCGTTCTCCTGCGTGCTGTCGATTGAAAGAAACTGCTTTGCCCGGGCGTTTTCGAGCGTTTTATAAAGCTTATCAACAGACACCCCGAGTCTCCGGGCCAACTCTTCATGTGTGGGCAGCGCGCCGGTCTCCTGTGTGATTTGCATGCTGAGCTGCATGGCCTGGCGAATCTGCTTGTCAACATTGGCGGGCACAAAGGACCATTTTCTCAGTTCATCGAGAATGGCCCCTCTGATTCTGATATAAGCGTAAGTCTTGAACTCGGCCTGATGAGAGGGGTTGTAATCACGAGCAGCTTTAACCAGGCCGACGGTCCCTGCCGAAACCAGATCGTCATATGATAACGGCGGTTTCAAATATATTACCACCCGCTGAATTATTTTATGCACCATGGGAAGATAGCGGGTGATCTGCTCGTCGTCGACGAACCCCTGCTTCTGGTCGCTGTAGGCGTTCCTGGCGGCGGCTTTGAGGCGCCGATGGCTGTCGTCGGCGGGTTGCGCCGCGGCATGTTTTTTAGTCTCCGCCGACACTGTTTTTTCCCTCGTATCGATCCATCTGGCTCTTTGTTATCGCACTTATTAAAATGCTGTTAATCGCTTTTACGGCCAGGACGGTCGCTGCGTATGCGACTATTGCCGCTATCATCGCCCTCTTGCAACAGGTAAACGGCGAAAGGCCGCCGGCCCACCCAACCACGGCTATGCCGAAGAAGCATATGACCGCAACCTTTATCGAAATCGACCTGACATGTAACGGCATAATCAGTTGATCCTTTTTGCTCTACCGGATATATCTTTCATATTACGTTGAAACTCCCGCAACCTCCTGTCGGCGGGCGGCAATTTCACCGGTCTGCCCGATGGAGATGGTTTCTGTCGGTTCAATTTGTGTCCCGAGCACGATTTCGTCGTAAGCAATAACAGGCAGCGGGGGCACTGTTCGTGATAACATTGCCGCCAGGGACGGCCGCAACCTCGAATCGCATAACAAAACCACCTTTTCGACACCCTTGTCCGTTGCTGTCTTCCAGGCCTGTGCGACTGCGGCGCTTATGGCCATTGTCATTTCGCTCGGCAAAGCGAGATTTAGTGTTTCACCTTCCTGATGCAGATTCGAGGTCATCTGATGTTCCAGCGCAGGTTCGAGCGTTATCGCCGTAATATTGCCGTCCTTGTCCTTATGCTGTTCGGTAATAGTCCGGCTGAGATGTTTTCGCACCATCTCGGTCAGAATGTCGGTGTTTTTCGTTTTTGCAGCGTATTCTCCCAACGATTCGAGTATGGTGGTCAATTCCCGGATCGGTATTGCATTCGCCAGCAGGTTTTTGAGCACCCTCTGCAGCATTCCAATAGGCACGAGTTCTCCGACGACTTCACCGACCAGCGCCGGCTGCGTCTTGCGAAGTCGGTCGACAAGAATCTGCACGTCCTGTCGTGTCAATAATTCGTCGGCATGTTTCTTAAGCGTTTCGGACAGATGTGTAATAAAGACCGATTCCGGGTCAATCACGGTATATCCGCTCAACTCGGCATTTTCTTTATCGGCTTCTGCGATCCAGAGAGCCGGCAGGCCGTAAACAGGTTCGCTGGTTTCCACGCCCTCTATTTTGGTCTGGACAGTCCCGGAATCCATGGCAAGGAACATATTCGGCTCCAATTGCCCCCGGGCTACGACATGGTCGAAGAGCCTGATTTCGTAAACGTTTGACTCAAGGTTGATGTTGTCCTTGAGGCGAACAAGCGGCATGATAATGCCGAGTTGCCGGGCAAATCGTCTTCGCAGTGCGCCAATACGTTCGAAAATAGTACTCTCTTTACGAGGGTCGATCAGGCTGATCAGTCTGACGCCGACCTGCACGGAAATTCTGTCTACGTCCAGCAGATCTTCAACGGGCTCTTTTTGGGTTTTTGCTTTTTGCGACGACGTTTCGACTTTTGTCCGGCGGCCTTTTTCCGACTTTGCCACTATTCGCCCCGTGAAGGCGGCGCCCGCAGCCAACAATAGAAACGGCATCGGAGGCAGCCCCGGCACCAGCGCCATCGCGGCGATGATGAAAGACGCTATCGTCAGCGGCTGGGAGGTTTTCAGGAATTGATCGGACAAGTCCTGCCCCACACTGTACCGCGAGGAGGTCTTGGTTACCAGGAAACCGGAACTTATGGATATTATCATTGACGGTATCTGGCTGACAAGCCCGTCCCCGATGGAAAGAATCGAATAGGTTTTCATGGCGTCGCCCACACTCATACCGCGGGTATAGCCCATGGTTATGCCGCCGATGATGTTAACAATGGTGATTATGATTCCGGCCTTGGCGTCGCCTCGAATGAATTTACTGGCGCCGTCCATGGCGCCGTAGAATTCACTTTCCTTGACAATTTTTCCTCTTCGTTCATTTGCCTGCGATTCGGTAATGGCGCCGGCATTCAGGTCCGCGTCAATAGCCATTTGCTTGCCGGGCATGGCGTCGAGTGTGAAGCGCGCGGCAACTTCGCTTATTCGCTCGGCGCCTTTGGTGACCACTATGAACTGAATGACAAAAAGGATCAGGAAAATTACCAGCCCGACGACAAAGCTGCCGCCGGCGACGAAATCGCCGAAGGTATGGATAATTCTTCCGGCGTCGCCCTGCAGCAGTATCAATCTTGTGGAAGCCACGTTTAGAGAAAGGCGAAACAGTGTTATGAACAGAAGCAGCGAGGGAAAGGTGGACAACTCGAGGGCTTCTTTTGAACACAGGGTGATTATGAGGACAGCCACGGAGAGAGATATGCTGCAGGCCAAAAGCATATCCAGCAACGGTGTCGGCATGCGGATCAACAGTGTGGCGAGAATTGTCACCAGCGCCACGGCCAGAACAATATTGCTGCGTGAACCCGTCGGCGTATTAAGCAGATCGGATTTTGATGAACTTGATTTCTCGGAAATTGCCACTATGATTCATTCTCCAGGGCAAAAGCCCGCTCTGGTTATGCCTTGCCCGGGGCCTCAGCCGCCTCGGGACCGAGGATTTCCTTTATTCTGACGGCAAATCTGTCTTCCACCACAACGATACTTCCCGTAGCGAACCTGATGTCTTTGACATACAAATCCGCCGGCGCCTCAATGGGTTTGTCGAGTTTTAATATTGAACCGGGGCTAAGCTGCAGGAGCCGCTGGACCGGCACTTCTTTTCGACCAATTGCAACTGTTACAGGTACATTTATATCCAAAAGGAGGTCGATACTGGCGCCTGCGCCTGTGTTTTCATTTTCGACGGCCTCCGCAAGCTCCACGGATTGCGCCTGCGTCCTGGAGTCTTCGGCGTCCTGATTCTGGTCCGTTTTTTCTTCCACAGCCTGAGCTGTACCTTCGTCCGGCATTTTGCTTCCTCTTTATTATCAACCACTTTCAGTTTGTGTCGTAGGCGGTTTCTGAAATTACGACTGCGTATTTGCCGTCGCATTTTGCAGGCCGACCACGAAACAGAATCCTGCCTTCCACAATAAGTTCGATTGGCTCATCCACTTTTTTGTCAAGCAACAGGATGTCGTCGACGCCAAGGCTCATTGCTTCTTCAATGGTAAGCACCGTCGAATCCAACTGAGCTTTGACTGTAATCGGCATTTCATGTACGTGCTTGAGCATCGTATCGGAGACCTCTTCCGCCGAGAGAACATGAGCCTGTATCCCGCCGGCCACAATCGGGCGCAGTTCATCGCAAAGCATCAGGAAATACGCTTCGGAAGCGTTGTCCGAATCGGCTTTCTTGACCTTGAGAGTAATTTTGCAGACTTCTTCGGCGCCCTGGAATTCAATGGGCAGTCGGCCACTTACAATTTCAGCGGCCGGCTGAAAATCACATGAATCAGACGACCCTGAAAGGGCCTCGACAATACCGGAGGCGGTATCGTACAGGAGGGATTTCTCCAATTGCGACAACTCTCTGTCGGCATCTTCCGGAGACTTGCTGTCCCCGAGCAGTTGAGTAGCCCAAACGATTGCGGTCTGGCCGGGTATGCCGAGAAAGCCCGACGGTTCGCCCCGGCCTGTGCCGAAGGAAAGGTAATGGTCGCTCTGAGCATTGACAGAGGCTGTAAATTTATCTGCAAAGTACTGTGTCGTCGTTCCGATTGTCACGCCAAAATCGCTATGGCAAAGCTCGGTGAATTTCCGGGCGCAGCTCTTTGCCACTTTTTCCGTGAAACTCTCAAGCTTCTTGAGTTCGCAACTGCTGAAACAGTGGGGCTGGGTCCAATTGTAGTCATAGGCGTCTATGTTGGACTTGGTGTCTTCTGCCGACTCGACGCCGGCGGCGTCAAGAAGCTGTTGTATTTTCTGCCTGCTCGGCTTTTTCTTGACGGAGTTGCTCATTGTATATTGAATTCCCTGATAAGAATTCTTTTGATTTGGGGTTTAGCGTCGCCAAAGAGTACTTCATTAAAAGCATCGCATACCTGCGACAGAATCCGTCTTAAATCGGCGTCGGTTCTCATTTCTTCAAGGGTCAGGCTCTTGAAGTAGAGATTAAGCCAATTCATCAAGAGAGGCTTTTTGGACTCGACAAGTTTTTGGGCGGCAGGTTCACTCAATCCGGAGCTGATCTCCAGATTCAACCCTATCCGTACATAGCGTGTGGCGCCCGGTACGTCGGGATTTACGACAACGGATTCCAACTCCTCGTAATACCATGTCTCTTTCGAGCCGGTGTCGGATCCGTCCGGCACAATTTCTTCGGTTTGCGGGTTCTCCTGGGGAGAATCGGTTGTCTTCGGCGTCGAAGATCCGGCAAGCAGCCGACCAAGAACAAAACCGGAACCTGACATGACAGCTATGACAACCGCCATTATTATCCATGTCAGAATACTGATTTTGGCTCCGGATTGCTCGGCCTGTTCCTTCGCCTGTTCCTTCGGCTCGTCTTTTGCGTCTTCGTCTTTTTTTTCTTCTTCGTCTGCCATTTTTTCTTTTGCCTCAACTGCTTCGGACGGCGGTTATCAGGCCAACTGCAAGGCGTCCTCCTGACGATAGCGGCGGATTTTACCCCGCAGGGTGCGGTCGCTGATGCCCAATATCTTCGCGGCCCTGGTCTTGTTGCCCCCGGTATGGCCTAATGTATCCAGAATTGCCTGTCTCTCCACCCGGTCAAGGGGCAGACCCGCCAGGCCTGATGATGGCGCCCGTCCGTTGCTGATTGACACGCTGTTTTCCTGTGGCAGCGGCTGCAGTTCATCGAAAAGCCACGAGACATCAGCTATGGACAGTCTCGTCCCGGTTCCCAGGATCAATGATGTCAGCACGACATTTCGCAACTGCCGAACATTTCCCGGCCAATGATATTTTGCAAAAATATCCATCATCGCCGGATCAAGCTCGGTGATGCGGCGTTGTGCTTGTCGTGCATAGATATTCACGAAATGCCACACGAGGTCGGGTAAATCATCGGGACGCTGTCGCAGCGACGGCATAATCAGTCTCACGCCGCTGAGACGATAATAAAGGTCCTGTCGAAACCGGCCCTCGGCGACCTCCTGCAATAAGTCTTTGTTGGTGGTGCTTATTATCCGCACGTCGACTCGAATGCTGTCGTTTCCTCCGACCCGCTCAAAATCCTGCTGCTCAAGCACCCGCAACAGCTTGGCCTGGAATCTTATGGGTGTCTCCGTGATCTCGTCAAGGAGCAGAGTCCCGCCGTGCGCCATTTCGAACCTCCCCTTGCGCCGTGTATATGCGCCGGTGAAGGCCCCCTTCTCGTGCCCAAAGAGTTCACTTTCAAGCAGCGTCTCGGTCAATGCCGCACAGTTCAATCTCACGTATGGCCCTTGTGCTCTTTTGCTGTGGTGATGAATGAAAAAGGAAATCAACTCTTTTCCTGTTCCACTTTCGCCGCCCACCAGGACGGGGGCTGAAGTAGGAGCTATTTTTTTGGCCAGATTAATAGCCTGAGCTAATTTTGCGCTTTTTCCCACTATTGTAAAGAGAGGCCGACCGCCGTCGTGGGCGCAGTCGGCCGCTGAGACGCAGTGATTCGGCAGGAAGGTGTCCAGGATGTCTTCTATTCTCCGGCAGCCAAGCGGCTTGATCAGGAAGTCGCAGCAGCCTGCATGGATGGCTTTGACGGCCATATCAAGTATTTGCTGTGAGTCCCGAGCTTCCGTATTGCCGGCGTCGCCTATCATGATCACCGGCGTCTCCGGCGAATTCGCCTTGATTTGGCGAACCAGATTGAATCCATCTTCGGGCTGATTTACCCGGGCGGTGCTGAATACAAGATCATAATTGCTCTTGTCGAGAAAATCACCGATTGTTTTTTTGCCGCCGCCGACAGTTCCGCGAATTCCTTTGCGAGCCAGAATCTCGAGCAGGAATCGAGTCGATTCCTGGTTGTCGTCAACAATCAACACGTTCGCCGGCGGGCTTGTGCTTTGCGATCCGCCGCAGGAAGCCTCCGGCATCCGATCCTTTTGGCGCCTTGCCTTTGTGCTGTCTGTCTCGCTTTTATTCACTCGCTGGGCACTCCCTTTCATCGTTACAAGGTCGGTAATTTGCTCTCGTCTATCAGCTTATCGGGGGCGTCTTTCAGATACCAGTCGACTAACTCGCTCCTGGCTTTGGCCAGAGGCGCCCATGGTGAATCAGGGTGCTGGTCGATCAACTGTTCATACGCCTGTATTGCCGTCGCCGGATCGTCATCTCGCAGACAGTTGCCTATTTGAAACAACATCCATGCCCCATCTCGATCCTGCCCGGTCTCGCCGGCGGTCATACTATTAAGAGCCTGGCGGTAACAGATTGCAGCTTCTTTCAGGCAATGACTGTCAAAAAGAATCTCAGCCAACTCAAGCGGATTGTGCAGTTGTTCAGGGTTCTGCAACAGACTCTTGAGCACCTGCAAAGTCTCATCCGACACCGGCGTGTACGGCAGCTTGTGTTCGATTTTGCCGGATTCGTTTTCTTGCGGCGTTTCTTTAGCGGGCGTAATCTCATTCGGCTCGGTTTTCCGGATCGGCTCGACCACAATGACAGGCGCCGGGGCTTGTCGCCGGGGCCTGAATCCGACGGATCTGATTTCTCTGATTATCCGCCGAAGCTTATTTTTGCTTTCGCTGTGTTTTGCATCATCGGCGATATTGATTCTGGCCTGCCACAGTTGGCGGCTGAGATCGGTTTTCGGGCTCTTTGCAATCAGCGGAGCAGTCAATACGCAGACGATTAATACCAAAGAGCAACGCTTAAGACTCCGGGCCGAACTACTCGTCGGTCCCGTGTAATCGCATTGGGTCGGGATTTTGATGTTCAAACTCATTTCCATTGTCCTAACAGGGCCAATGCCGCACTGTCGTAATTCTTCCGTTGATTGTAGGCGGCTGCCAGGAGTTGGAGCGCTTCTTGTTTTATCCGCTCCGGCGGCGCCAGATCCAGAAGCTGCGAGCAAACAGATATAGCCTGTGAATCATGTCCGAGTTTCAAACAGATATCGGCCAGATTAAGGGCGCTTTGGTGCGCCAAAGGTCCGGACTCCGCCAGTGCGAGGATTTCAACTAATTTCTTTCGGGCAAGATTCAGATTGCCGTTTTCAATGTAGCACTCACTCAGTTCGAAGTTTATTTCAGCCGCCAACCGGGAGTCGCGCATGTCGCCGGCCCTGTCGCCAAGCAGCGTAATGGCTTTATCAACCAGGCCAATTGACCGAAATACCTTGCTCTTAAGCAACAATATCTCGACAGTTTCCTTCCCGGATAACGTCGCCGAATGAATGCCCTCCAGCATATCAAGAGCCTGGACGAATTGCCCCTCGTGCATGTAAGCATCGACGAGGGCGGAGACGGCCTCGACGTATTGCTCCGTCGGCAACCACGCCGCACCACCTGCTATCGCACCCTCCAGGGCGGTGCATGCGGAGCTGAACTGTTCCAAAGCTATATATGTTTTCCCCAAAACAAGGCAGGCCGAATATAAGCCCTTGCTCTTGCGGTCGCCGGCAATAGTAATGTACCGGGTCAACCATTTTTCCGCAGATTCAAGGTTTCCTGCACGATACGAACACTTGCCCGCCCCAAGAGCGGCGGCGCCTTGCAACTCCGGCGAGGAGCTGAGATTGTAAACCTTGCGATACAATCGCACCGCTTCTTCTTCAAGCCCAACCATGGCGCTTGCATCGGCAAGTTGATGGTGGGCATTTAAGGCGATTTCCGAATCGGGATACTGCTCCACGAGTTGCTTCAAATCCAGGCGTGCTCCGGAGTAATTGCGAACTCCCGTTTTCAACCTGGCCGACTGTAATAAAGCATATGGCGCCAGGGATAAGCGCGGAAAGCGATTAACCACGAGTTTGTATTCCGCTATGGCTTCGGTATGTCGACCGTTTTGGCTGTGCAAAAGCCCGAGGGCAAAGTGCGCATTTCCAAGACGCTCATCGACCGGAAACCGGAGCAGGAAATTCCGCCACAGAGAAACCGCCGCCTCGCCAAGGAATGATATTTGTTCAGATGCGTCGGCGTACCTGGCCGGGTTGAAAGCCTTGAGCACATCTTTTTCCTCAAATCGCGTCAGCAAACCGGCACAGCCGGCGGCCACTGCGGCAAATTGCTGTGTTGTCGCCGACGGCAGATACAAATAGACCGGTCGCCTGCAAATCCCGATTTCGTCGGCAGCTAAATCCCAGTGCAGGTTGACGCCCGCATTCGCAGCGAATCTGGTCAGGAGCTCCTTAACGGGTGCGCCGTTGCAGCCCACTTCATATCGCCTCAGCCCGTCGGGCTGCTGGAATCGCTGAATCTGAGGGCCAAGGACCCTGAGACTCAATCGCTCGGCGCCCGATTCCAGAAGGCGCCGCAGTTGCGTCTCATCAACCCCAATGAAAGGTTCGTTCGCTGCGCGAGCACTCCCCCACAGGTCCTGCGGCAGGTCTTTATCGGCATCACAAAGAGCCATAACTTTTCTTGTGAGCGCCTCGGCGGCCAGAAAATAGCAATCCCGCTTCAAAGCCATAGCCGCGTTTCTGTCAAGGTCTACCGCGTCAATCAGGGCAATGGCCTGATAAGCTTTCGTTCGCGCATCGAGATATTGCTTGTTCTGCATTTCCAGCAAACTGCAGTGGTAGGCGGCAAGTATTCTTACCGCGGGAGAGTTACTGTTTAAGACTGTCCTGAGCAAGCGAGCGGCTTCGGCGTAATCGGCCTTTCTTACCTTGCATAAGGCTATCTGCAGTTGAAGAAAATCCCTCATTAAGTCCTCTTTGGGACTTGCAGCAAGGCTGTTGTGCAGTTTCTTGTAGGCAATCGCAGCCTGGTCATAGTATTCGCCAAGGTAGAGA
>QNBS01000010.1 GCA_003644175.1 Planctomycetota bacterium
CGCCCTCGGCTGTCTGCTCCGATTTGACGTCGGGCCTGGTCTTTGCCTTGGCGCTCTCGGCAACCTCCGCCTCGGCAACTGCGACGTCTGAATCGTCCCGGACATCCGCCGGATCCGCGACTTTGGCCACGGCAGCATTCTCGTCCGGCTTTTTTACGGAAATCTTCTTCGCTTGCTTCTTTTTCTTTGTTGTCGCCATATGCCTTTCTCAAACAAATCCAGATCAACCACGCATGTGGTTTTAACGCCTTATCATACCGGGAATTCGCTGACCCCCGGCGCTTTCTTGCAACAGTCGCAGGCTCTCATCATCGCTTAAATTTTGTCTAAGCTTTTCCTTGACCACCTCGGCGCGACGGCTTTCAATCACTTCCAACGCATCCGCTAATCGCTCGGCAAAATTGCCTTTCAGTCTCCCGCTTGCCTCGAGTTCGACGACTATATTACCGCCTTCTTCAGATGCGATGCGCGCCAAGACCTCGGCAAGCGAGGCAGCCGGGTTTTCTGCAAGGGCCGAAAAAATCCCTTCGGCAATCTCCCTGTAAACCGCAATGTCAAAATCCTCGGCCTTGATTCTTCCGGCGGCATCACCAAACAGTTGCGGCTCATTAAGAAGCACCCTCAGTATCTCCCTTTGCGCCTCGGCTTCTTTGCCGTATCCGGCGCCCACACTTATCACCTTTTGATTCCTTACCGCAAGCGTCCGGCCTCTGCTCGTCGACCTTGCATATCTTTCGAGTTGCCGGCGCGTCTCCTGTTCGCTGAGGCCTATGATTCCAGAGAGCTTTGTCCCGATCAACCCCTCTGCGACCGGATCGCGCCCGCCTGCGGCAACGGCCGTGGCGACCGTTCGCAGGTACTCTTCTGTAATTCGGCGTCTGTCGGCAAGCGTATCGCTCTCCGAAAGACCCGCCTGGAGCCTCTGCCATTTATATTCCATAACGTCAATACTGTCGGCAACAAGCCGTTTGAAGGCTTCGGCGCCTTGGCTCAAAATAAAGTCGCACGGATCGTTGCCCTGACCGACAAAGGTCAGTTTAATATCGATTCGCTGCGCCAGGCACACTTCCAAAGCCCTGTTGGCCGCTTCCATGCCCGCGGCGTCGTTGTCGAACACAAGCACAATGCGTTTGGCGTAGCGCCTCAGCGTCTTTGCATGTCCCTGGGTAAAGCTCGTTCCCAGGGCCGCGACAACGCTGGTGCAGCCGGCCTGATGCGCGATAATCACATCGGTGTAACCTTCGACCACAACCGCCGTGCCGTCGGCGACGATACTGTGCCGCGCCTTGTCCAGCCCGTACAACGAGTTACTCTTGTCAAAGAGAGCCGTTGCCGGCGAGTTCATCTACTCTGCCGGATCGTCCGCCAGGGTCCGGCCCCCAAAGGCGATCACACGCCCGGTCACATCAAAAATCGGAAACATCAGCCGATTGCGAAACTTGTCGTACAAACCGCCCTGCTCACGCAAGACCGCTAATCCGGAATCGATAAGCAGCCTGTCGGCAATTCCCTTCGCCCGCGCCGCCTTCAGCAGGTTGTCCCAACTTTCAGCGGCAAAACCGATACCCCACTCGCCGGCGGTATCGGCGCTTATCTGACGCGACGCCACATACTTACGGGCATCGGCGCCTGTCTGTTCATCAAAAAGCTGCTTCTGCCAGAACTTCTGAGCCCAGGCATTGGCCCTTGCAATTTGTGCGGGGTCGCTCCCGCCGGCCTCTGCCTGCCTGGGTCGCGACCGTTGCGGCAGTTGGATTCCCGCCCGCTCGGCCAGCCGTTCAATCGCCTGGGGAAACGTCAGCCCCTCGCGCAATTGAATAAACTTGAACACATCGCCGCCTGCCCCGCAGGCAAAACATTTGAAGATCTGTTTGGCCGGGTTGACATACATACTCGGCTTGTGGTCGGCGTGAAACGGACACAACCCCACAAATTCCTTGCCTTTGCGGTCAAGGCTCAAGTGCTCCGATACTACTTCAACAATATCGGTTGCCTGCTGTATTCGAACTACAATGTTATTATCGAACCTTACTGACACTCCCGCTCCGTCTTTTCTTTCTGTTCAACACGGCTCTAAATATCGCTCCCGTCGCCCTCCCTGGCTTGCGGCGTCAAAAATCTCGATACGCTCTCCCTTCAATACTGCTCAATGGACATCTTCATGCAAGAATAAGGAAAGCAGATGGATACTAAAGTATAGGGTAAATCAGTGAAAAGTCAAGTCGCCCCTAAAAAACCGCCTGTTATCACTGAAAAAGGGGTTTTTCTGTAACATAGACACTTGGTGTAATAAGACACATCCTCAGCCGCAGAGCCCCTGCAGGTCGCACATTTTGATCTCATCGAGCCTGTTGACGACCATTTCGGCATACGGCCCCAAATGCCCGGCATCGTATGTATTCGTCACCGCAATCGTGTGCATGCCGGCTCTTGTTGCGGCTTGCAGCCCCCAGTGCGAGTCCTCAATCACCACACATTGGCCGGCCAAAATCCGCTCCTTGCCGCCGTCATTTAGCCGCCTCAGTGCAAGTTTGAACCCTTCAGGATGCGGTTTGCCTTTCTTGACATCGTCTGCCGTCACGACCGGATCAAAGCGGCTTTCCAGGGGTGTGCCCTCCAGAATGAGATCGATGTCGTTCCGTGTCGCCCCGGAACAGACGGCAATCGGAATGCCGTGCCGCCGCAACATGTCCACAAAGTTCAAAACGCCGTCAATGATGACCGCCTCGGCGACGGCGATGTCGTCAAATACCCTGGTCTTGCGCCGAACCAACTCCTGGACCGTCGCTTCATCCCAACCCATACGATAGTCCCGGTTCACCGCCCGAACATTCTCATAGTCCGTAAAGCCTAAGTATTTTTCCCAGTGCTCTTCCTTCGACACACACAACCCATACAGACCAAATGCCTTGTTCATAGCCCGGTAATGCAAAAGCTCCGAATCGGCAAGCACCCCGTCAAAATCAAATATCACAGCGCCTAACATGGTCTCAAATCTCTATGAATCTTCTCCGAGTTTCTCCAATTTACAGACCCACTCATTGAAATGGGGACACTCATCCCGGATACTGCTCAAACCAATCTTTCCTGCCGCCACGGTTCCGTCGATAACCTTCTTGTAGTCCGGACAGATTGCCAGTATCCGCTTTGAAGGAGCGGTTTGCTCGTTATCGTTTATTTCCTCAGGGCACGAAAATGCTTCTCGTATGGCCACAAACCGGTCGGACAAATCCCTCCTTCCGAGAGATTCGGACAATCTATTCGGATCGGAAAACAGAATCGCCTCAAACTCATGCATCTGCACATAGGGAATAAACCGAACAGGATCGAACGAATCACCCATAAGCTGTTGAACATCGGCCAACAAGGCCTGCTCCACCACTCTTGCCTTTTCGCCTGTATCACTATGGCTATTGGCTTGGCTTCTCCCGGGCCAATCCGTCGGCATACCATAGAAGTCAACCAGCGTAGTACAAAAAAGACCGCGATCTTCCTTCAGGGAATTACCAATTTCTTTACGTGCTCGCTGATAACGGAAACTGCCGCCCCTGCCACGTAATAATATTGGATATATATGCACGCCTCGATTAGTCAGATGCGGAGCAATTACCTTATTGACAAACGATTCCTCTGTCTGCCCTTCCACAAGAACGCGGACTCTATTCATGCCCCGGCCTCCCGCCAAAGATGTTCTTCCGCCAGAGTTCGCCAAGGCTGTAGTCCTGGAGCCAATCCTTCAGTTTGTCCGCATTCAATCGCTTAAAAACGGATTCCCCTTTATCCCTCTCAACTACAATGATGTCGTCCGGCTCAAAATGATCGATCAAGGTCGCCGACTGAGTGGAGACAATGACCTGCGTCTGATGAGACGCTTTCTTGAACATCTCCGCCAGTAAAGTCAAGGCATACGGATGAAGCCCCAACTCCGGCTCATCAAACAACATGATCTTCGGGGCATCCGGCTGAAGCAGGGCGGTTGCAAGACAAATGAACCTGAGAGTGCCGTCGGATAGTTGATTCGGGCCAAACGGGTAATCCGTGTGCTTCTGCCGCCATTCCAATAAGATATCGTCACTATCTTCCTCTTGGCGCAACAGGAAATCATCGAAAAACGGCGCCGCCAACTGAACTACCTCACGAATCTTCCGGTAACTCTCCGGAGACTTCTTTCTGACTCGAAGCAAAAACGCAGCTAAATTACCTGCATCAGCCCGCAAATACTCATTGTCCCTCTTGGAGCGTATTCGCCTGACCTCCGCCAGGGCCGTGGTGTCATGGAAATGATATACCACCCAATCCCTTATCACACCTCTCGATAGTCCGCTAAAATATTCAAGCCGCTCATCTCTATTGCGCCCGTACATGTTCCCTATCGTCTCGAAATTGTACTTCAATTCGCCTTCAGCAAGTGGCTTCAATGAAAAGGTGAATTTATGGGTCTCGCCGCAGCAAATCTGCGCATCAATAGACCGCGTAAACTTCGGTCCTAAGTAGAAATACTGGTCGCTTCTCCCCTGCTCTTTCACATAGTTCTGAAAAACCTTTCTTTCGCAGAACTCTTCCTCAAAGGCCAGCCTGAACAGTTCAAAGAAGTTGACGAAATTGCTTTTCCCCGCGCCGTTGGCTCCGATCATGATATTGAGGTTTCCCAGTGGGAAATCCTCGATGCATCGAATGGATTTGAATCCTCTGATTGTCAGTTTGTCGATGGGTTTTCCCATGTCGCACCGTCCTTTTTATTTGAATAATCCTTCGCAAAGTATAGGAAGACCCTCCAATACCGTCAAGGGCAATTCTCAAAACCATGTGTCTCGGGATCGCCGGTTTTATACGTGTCAGGGTGTGCGATGGAGTCTTAGGCGGGCCTTTAGGCGTATTTCCTGTATGCTGCAGTACAGGACGGGTACTACTAACATGGTGAGCACTTCGATTGTCATTCCGCCGAAGGACGGTATCGCCATGGGGACCATTACGTCTGAGCCTCTTCCTGTTGACGTTAGAATTGGCAGCAGGGCTAATATCGTCGTTGCGGTAGTCATCAGGCATGCGCGTACGCGGCGCTTGCCGGCTAAGACCGTCGCCTGGCGAATCTGCTCGGGCGTAACGTGCTCATGCTCCCTGAAGGATTGCTCCAGATAAGTCGCCATAACAACACCGTCGTCGGAGGCTATTCCAAACAAGGCTAAGAAACCTACCCAGACGGCTACACTTAAGTTTATCGGGTGTATCTGGAAGAGATTCTGCATGTTGACTCCGAACACGTCGAAGTCAAGAAACCACGGCTGGCTGTAAAACCATATCATCAAAAAGCCGCCCGACCACGCCACAAGAATGCCGCTGAAGACCAACGATGTGGTGGCGACCGATTTGAACTGGAAATACAGAATCAGGAAAATGATGAACAAAGCCAGCGGCAACACGACCGCAAGGGTTTTTTGAGATCGTATCTGGTTTTCATAGTTGCCCGCAAAAGTATAGCTTACACCGGGCGGTAAAACAAATTGGCCCGAGTCGATCTTTTCCTGCAGATACCGCTGACACTGTTCAACTACATCCACCTCCGCGTTGCCCGGCTTCATGTCAAAAAGAACATACCCCGTCAAAAACGTATCTTCGCTTTTGATGACCTGCGGCCCCCTGACATAAGAGAGTTCTGCTACCTCCGTAATCGGTATTTGTACGCCGTCGGACGCCGGGACAAGTATCCTCTCGATCATTTCGATCTGATCTCTCAATTCTCGCTGATAGCGTACACGGACAGGGAACCGATCACGTCCTTCAACCGTAGTGGTGACATTTCTGCCTCCAATGGCGATCTCGACAACATCCTGAAAGGCGCGCATCGGCACTCCGTAACGGGCAAGCGCCTTGCGGTCGGGGGTGATCTCCAGATAAGGCTTGCCTACGATGCGGTCGGCGAATACGGCGGCCGGCTCGACAGTGTCGACTTCCTTGAGAAGTCGTTCGACATCAATTCCGACTTTTTCGATAATTTCGAGGGTAGGCCCTTTGATTTTGACCCCCATCGGCGCCCGCATGCCGCTTTGAAGCATTACAATCCTTGCGGCAATGGGCTGTAGTTTCGGGGCTGATGTCGTCCCCTTGATCTCGGCGGCTTTTACAATCTCCCGCCAGATGTCATCTGGAGTTTTAATATGGTCTCTCCATTGCCTGAAAGGCCTTCCATGTGAATCGGGTATAAGTTCACCGAATTCGTCACGGACAAAACTTTCTGTCTTCTTATTATACTTGAATTTCACCCGACGGCCGTCCTTGCCGGTTATGTATTCCGGTTTATAGTTGACCACCGTTTCGACCATCGATACCGGCGCCGGGTCCAGCGGAGTTTCTGCTCGGCCGATCTTGCCCACAACAGTGTCGACTTCGGGGATGCTGTGTATCGCCATGTCCTGCTTGCTGAGCACATCCATCGCTTCACCGATTGAGGCGTGGACCATGGTCGTCGGCATAAAGAGAAAGGACCCCTCATCCAGGGGGGGCATGAATTCCTTGCCGAGTCCGGGAAACGCTTCCGTCGCCTTTACCCACAGCGTGGTGTTTTTGACCCTTTCAGCGCCAATACCGACCTTGTCGGCCGCTTTGGGAATGCCGCCAAACACAGTGCCGAAACCAAGCCAGACAGCCCCCCCAAGAACGAGCAGCAGGCAGGGTATTGACAAAAATGCGATCTTGTGGCGCAGGCACCAGCCAAGAATTTGGGGGTAGAAATGCTGGAACACCCTGAAAAATGTCAGCAGGGAACCGATCAATAATGCCACAAAAATGAAGTTCCGGAAAAATCCAAGCTCAGGGCCTATCGGTTCCCAATGCTCTGTAATCAGCACGCCGACAAACAGTACGGCCAGCGCGCTTGCGACCCATGGTCCGAAACGTTTTATGTTCTCGGGAATATAGTCGGAAGCCAGATAATAACTGCCAAAAAGCAAAAGCGCAATACCCGCCCACCAACTCAAGAGGAGGCCTGCAATGACTCCGACGAGGACAACCGCGGCGTGCAGAATAATTTTAATCTTTCTGCCGGAGATAGAGACTTTGGTGCAGAACAGAATATGAGCAGCAGGGGGTATTATCGTCAACGCCACAATGACCGAGGAGATTAGTGCGAAGGTCTTAGTGAAGGCAAGAGGTTTAAAGAGCTTGCCTTCGGCGCCTATCATCCAAAAGACCGGCAGAAAACTGACAACCGTTGTTAACACCGCGGTCAATATGGCGCTGCCAACTTCACTTGCGGCGCGGTGGATCACTTCCAGCCTGTTTTCGGCTGGATCCGCCTCGTCGAGATGGCGCAGAATGTTCTCGCAGATCACGATTCCCATGTCCACCATTGTGCCTATAGCGATTGCAATGCCGGAAAGTGCGACGATATTGGCGTCCACGCCGAAAAACTTCATCGCGATAAAGCACATCAGCACCGCCAACGGCAGCAGGCCGCTGATCAGGATTGAGCTTCTCAGGTGCATCACCATCAGGATGACGACGATAATCGTAATGAGAATCTCTTCGGTAAGCGCCGTTAAAAGCGTGCCTAATGTTTCGTAGATCAGCCCTGTCCGATCGTAAAAAGGTATAATGTTGACCTGGCTTATTGTCGCCCACTGCGGCCAATCGTCGACAGGAGTCTGGCGAAGGTGATTCAGCCATGCATCCTGATTGATTTCGGAACTGTTGTATGCAACAAAGCCGTGTTCTTTGCCGAACTGTCTCAGTTGATCGGCGGTTACCTGAGAGAAATCGAAATGAACTTTAGACGGCAGGCCCGGGGCGATTTCAGTGATCTTCTTTTTGACGTTCTTAATCACCGCCAATGGGTTGTCGCCATAGCGAGCCACGACTACACCGCCTGCGGCTTCTGCGCCTTCCTTGTCCAATGCTCCACGTCTCAGAGCCGGACCAAGCGAAACTACGGCTACGTCTTTTATCAGAACAGGAACGTTATCAACGACTTTAATGACGCTCTCTTCGATGTCGGAGACTTGCTTTATAAATCCTATACCGCGCACGAAATACTCGACCCTGTTCAATTCTATGGTCTTGGCGCCGACATCGATATTCGATGATTTGACGGCACGGTAAACATCGGCGTAGCTTACACCGTAGGCCCGCATGGCGTCGGGATCCACGTCAATCTGGTATTCCCGAACAAAGCCGCCGACAGAAGCCACCTCGCTGACGCCGTCGGCCGACAGAAGAGCATACCGGACATACCAATCCTGTATGGTGCGCAACTCTTCGAGATCCCATCCACCGGAGGGATTGCCGTCCGGATCGCGTCCCTCTAACGTGTACCAGAAAATCTGGCCCAGAGCTGTGGCGTCCGGCCCAAGCGCAGGTCGAGTATTTTCCGGCAAAGTCCCTGCCGGGAGACTGTTGAGCTTCTCCAGAATTCGTGAGCGCGACCAATAGAACTCAACATTCTCCTTGAAGATTATGTATATGGAGCTAAATCCGAAAAACGAGTAGCTTCGGATGGTCTTGACGCCCGGCACGCCAAGCAGCGATACCGTCAGAGGATAAGATATCTGATCTTCCACATCCTGGGGCGAACGTCCCATCCATTCCGTGAAAACAATCTGCTGGTTTTCGCCTATATCGGGGATCGCATCGACGGGCACGGGCTTGCGAATAAGCCCGCCTGCTTCCCAGTCAAAAGGCGCAACTATTATGCCCCAGAAAATCACAAATATGACGAGCAATCCGACAACAAGCTTGTTAGTCAGACAAAAACGGAGGAGCTTTCCCATCAGGGATTTTTGCTCGGCGGTTTGTTCCAAAGAATGTTCTTCAACCATATTACTTGTCGTTCTATTCCCAGATTTCTTTTATGCCGATAACTTCCTTTACGCCGCCGCACTGCAGCATCACCTGTCCAAAATACGGATTGCGTGTTTCCTCGTTGTCTTGCAGCCAGTCAGCTCCCGTGTTGTCGAATGCCATCGGACAGTTCAGTATGTAGAAAGGTCCCTGGCTTGTGGAGCCGAAGTGCTTAGCCACTTTCGCTATCTGCTGCGACAATAGATGGAAGCTCTCGCGAAACGATTTTATATCTCCATTGTCGGATGACTCGGTGAGAATCCGGTCCAATTCCGCCGCCGCGGCCATCCAGGTGTCATGGTTCCGGCCGGCTAAAAGGTTCATGTCCACAGTCTTAAGTGAACTCAGTGTCTCTTTGGCGGATCCAGCCGCCAATTGAACGTTGTCGTCTGAGAGAGCCTGCTGAACTTTGAAATAACCCTCGAAAACCTTTGCCAACTGAATACGGAAATCATCGCTTATACTTGATTTGGGGTCGTCGGAGGGCCTACGAACCAGGCCGAACCTGGCTTTCATAGAGCTTACGTTTTCCGTCAGAGATTTGGCCGCCGCCTTTGCATCCTTGAGCGTTTTGGCCTCTGCACCTTCAACAGCATCGTTACCGAGTCTCATCCGGTATTCCATCCACAGCATGTGCGGATGGCCGATCAACAGTTTCATATCGACGCTCTCGATAGCCTGGTCAAACTCAGCAAAGGCGGCTCGAATTTCCGGAATATCCTCGCTGTCGACAGCCTCCTTAACCGCCTCGGCTTTGGCAAGCACAGCTTCAATCTGGTATTTGGACAATGCAGGCAACTCAACGTCGCGTTCGGCCGCTCCGCCTGCTCCTTCCGGAGTCATCATACTTGGCTTGGCCATAATCTGAAGGCTGCTGTCAATCTTGAACTGCCCCTTGACAACAACAAGTTCGCCTTCCTTCAGGCCTCGGCGGACAAGATAGTAATCGCCTGCCCTGGGTCCCAGGGCAATTTCCCGCCCCTCGAAAGTCGGCTTTTCAGCATCCGGGACCTGCACATATACAATCGCACGAGTACCCGTCACCAAGGCGGCAGTGACGGGTATGACCAGTGGTTTTCCAACTAAAGCGGCGCCATTACTCACATAGCCTAATGACTCAGTCGTCACCAGCGGCATTTGGCAGATATCGCACTTGCCTGAATTTTCTTTGATAATCTCCGGGTGCATCGGACAGATCCATTTGCCGACTAAACGTGCATCCATGATTCGGCCGCCTTTGGCTACCTGGGATCGAACGACTGCCTTGACAAACATACTCGGCTTTAATTTCCCGTCGGGATTTTTGACATTCACACGAATTTTTACCGTTCTGGTTCTGTCATTCAGTATGGGATCAATGAAGCTTATCGTACCTTTGAAAAGCCGGCCCGGGTAGGACACAGTCGTAAACTCGACGTCCTGGCCGTAGCGCAGCCATTCAAGGTCGGATTCATAAGCATCCAGTTTCACCCACACTTCCGACAGATCGGCAATCGTGTAGATTTTCGTACCCGTCTCGACGTACATCCCTTCAAGGGCATTTTTGTGAATAACTATGCCGCTTGTCGGGGCGTAAATGGTCATGTGGTCTGTAACCCGGCCGGTTTTTTCAATTTCAGCGATTTGTTCGGGATTTAATCCCCAAAGCCTCAGCTTTTCGCGGGCCGCTTTTGCCGTCGCCTCGGTAATCCGGCGCATGATATCCGATTCGCTGCGTGAGATACTTTTGACCGCCTGGGAGGCCTGGAGTAGTTCTTCCTGGGCGCCGATCAACTCCGGACTGTACAGGTAGACCATGTGGTCGCCTTTGTTGACAGGTACTCCCGTGTAGTCAACATACAGCCGATCGAGCCTGCCCGGTATCCAGGCGGTTATGTATGCAAGATTTGTTTCATCGTAATCCACCTTGCCCACCATCCGAACAACAGCATCGACGAATTTTCGTTCTACCGGCGCAACTTCAATATCCATCAGCTCCTTAGCCGCTTCGCTGACGGTTAGCTGCCGCATTCCCCCATGGCCGGCATCCTCTTCGGCCAGGAGAATCAGAGACATATTACAGATCGGACACAGCCCCGGCTTTGGCAGGCGAACCTGCGGATGCATCGAACAGGTCCAGATTTCCGGACCGGCGTCGGCCTTGGCGCCAGTTTCATCGTGATCGTGTTCGGCGGGCGCCTCGCCCAATCCGCCCAACCAGTAGCCCGCCAAAAGCACCGCAATCAAAACCAGAGGCACTCTGAACCGCTTGACGAATCCGACGAATGCACCGACGATTTTTTCTTTAGGAACTCGCATATACATATCATCCTGAAACTTTAATGAAAGATCAGCACCAAAAACGCATGCGCCGCTCCGCACGCAAGTGTTAAAACAGCCAATCGTTTATGCCATCTGAGCAAAACGGCCGGCTTCCGTCGACGGAAAAACCCCGCCAAAGCCGTCGCTGACAACATCACCAGCGTTGTCAGCCCCATCGGCTTGACAAACTGTGCGGCATTTATGCCGCTGTGGCCGCCGTGCCCCTCCACGTCGGCCAACTGCGGCAGCGACCCAATAGTGTCGGCGGCCTGTGCATCCGGCCCTATGCCGCCGGCAAGCAGAATCACTCCCACCACTACCCCGATCAGCAGACACCCGCTGGTCGTATATCGGCGTTCCTTGCACGTCGCATTCATTGTTCTCATGGTCTACTCCATAGTCTTCAGTTTCCGGTCACCTCCACTATCTAACGTCCAGGCGGCTGCTTTTGTTCCCCACCGGCGCGATTTGGCTGCCGACTAACATCTCCAGTCTTGCCAAAGCCTGCGACCGGTCCGCAAATGCCCGCTCCAGGGAAAGGCCGAATTCCAGCAGGATCCTCTGGGCGTCCACAAGGTCCGTAAACGTGCCCTTTGCCGCACGAAAATCCGCTTCGGTCACCTTCAGTGCCTCTTCGGCCTTGGGCAGTAGCGTATCGCGATACAGGCCGATCTTGCGCTCGCCGTCCCGGAACCGATAAAGCGCCGTCTTCAACTGCCGGCTCAACGAGTTGGCCGTTTCGGTTCGATCTCGCCTGGCTGCGTTATATCGGGCCCGGGCCTGCCGGACGCCGGCGCTGTACTTCCGGCTCCAGATCGGCAGATTCACCGACACCGAAGCCACAACCGGGTCCTTACCGTCGTCCTTTGGACGGCCCACGATCGACTCGTCCGTGTCGATGACGCTTACGCCTAACGTCACATCCGGATAGTAGTCCTTCTTTGCCAGTTCAATACTGCGTTGCTGCCGGGCTATTTCAAAGTCAATCGCCTGCAACTGCGGATTGGCTTGGACCAGCCTGGCCAACAGTTTGGCATCGGCGACTTCAACCTGCTCGATCCGTATCTCCGCCGGGGCGGGGATGTGCGCATCGATGGGGCGATTCAGCGCGGCGTTGAGCCGGGCGACGGTCGGCTGCTTGAGATCAACCAGGCTCAGATAGCGGTCCTCGAGTTTGCCCAATTCGACCTGTGCACGAATAACATCCGGATGCGACGCCGCGGCCGCCTTGTAACGACTCCGGGCCACGCCCTCCAGATGCTCTAACAAAGTCATGTTGTCCTTTGTGATTGCGATACTCTTTGCAAGGTAGTAATACTCGTAATAAGCGTCCTTCACCTCGAAGAAGAGTTTCAGCTTAACCGCTTCGTATCGCTTCTGCGCCGCACCGGCCGCTGCCGCGGCGACATCGCCTCGCAGGTTGAGCTTGCCGAACCATGGAAAAACCTGCGAAATGCCAAAACTCTGACGCTGCGGGCCGGTACGCGTTTCCACTTCCTGAATGAAATAGCGGTAATTAAACCGCGGATCGGGCAGCGCCTTGACTTGCGGAACCTCCTCCAGCGCCGCCTTCCACCGGTTAAACGCCGCCTCTAATCCCGGATTATTCAAAGCCGCATACGCAAGGTAATCCGAAAGCCCCGACGATTCGGTCAGTTCCGGAAGCCCCGGCTCGGCAGGCTCATCCGGCGCCCTAAGGGCAAAGGCGCCGGTGTAGCCGGCCGGCAGTTCCCGCCGGGCGGGCTCGTATCCGCTCTGCGGCCCGGAACAGCCCGAAAAGAACAAAACAAGCAACATCCCTGACAATGTTAGCGATTTGCGTCTGGTCATTTTTGCACCTTGCTGAAACAAGTGGCAGTCTAACCGGAACAGTCCAAAGGCGGCATATCCATACAATACAGATACTCGACCAAAATCAGCCTGTCAATCACAAAAAGGGCCGGGATTCTTAATCACCGGATGATCCCGGTCCCCCCGCATGCCCCGGATTTGAGCATCTACCCAAACTATTTTTCTCTAAACCCGCATTTCCCAGGTAAACATTGACAAACGAACTGAATTATGATAGTATAGAGCTTATAGAGGCCGTTCAAGCTGGTTTTATTGTTCTGACCTGGAGGGCCAGATTTTGAGTATCTTTAATTCGTCGAGGTCTTCCGGGGCAAACCCAGGTGCTGCGATTCAGATTAAACTTCGGAAACAACAATATTGCGGTCTTTTATGGAGCTTCAAAAATAGAAAAACGAACAGGTTTCACATTAATTGAACTATTAGTGGTGGTTGCGATCATCGCATTGCTGTTGGCGATCATTCTACCGTCGTTAAAAAAGGCAAAGGATTATGCAAAGCGTATAATCTGCACGAGCAATGCGCGTCAAACCGGCCTTGCCATACGGCTTTATGCCCACGACAATGACAATAAGGTCATGCCCCAGTGCAATGCTGGAGGAAACAAATACACAGGTAATCCGAATAATTATCCTCCGGCCGATAGTTATTTTGCTTACCGCAAAATCCTTGCTACGGGTGAGATGATTCCCTTCCATTTGGCCGTTCTCTACGAAACAGGACTGATTGAAAACCCGGAGATTTTTTACTGCCCGGCCCAGCCCATAACGGATGTGTTTAACTATGACTATTATACGAAAAAGGGTCGGATTGAGTGGGGATCTGACGCTATAGCACCTAATTCGAACGGTAACTGGTATGTTCGGACCTCCTATCAGTACTGGAACGGCTGCGAGCAGCGGCTGGATCGGATTGGAGGTTTCAAGCCGCTCGTCTTTGACAGTATATCCCAATGGGATCACGTGCCTCACCGCAAAAGCGGTCCGGGTTCGATGCCGCAGGGTCTGACAGTGCTCTATGTGGATGGGCATGTTTCGTTTGTCAATGATGAGGATCTTTTTACAGCATACACATGGAACGGCAACAATTACCCGGGCGCTCCGGGCAATGATAGGGTTGCCTTTAGACGGATTTTGAAGGTGATGGAGGGGCATTAATAAGACATCCCTTGGAAATTGCCCGACGCTCGTTCAAATGGGAAATCTCAGATTAATGACATGAATACAGACTTGTATTGCAGGTCTTTTTTGCTTATCATATATGGCATTGGTTGCGATATAGTCATTTATCGCGCATAGGATGATTCAGATGAAAACGGCACAATTTGTGGTACTGGCTGCGGTTCTGGCGGCCGCACTGATTTGCGAATCGGCCTTTTGCCGGGTCAAACTTGTAACCGTCAAGACAACCGCCGCCGGCGCCGCCGGCTATGAAGCCCTCAAGGCAAACAAATCGTCCGGCATGATAAAGGCTTCTCCGAAGACCGAAGTCGAAATGCAGTATGAGATAATCCGGCGCGATCTGCAAAATCGCAAACGCATAATCGGTCATGCCGACCAGACGTTCAACCGGCAGTCCCTGATTCTGGATTCCGACCGCGACTGTCTCGACGTCATCCTGCGTCGAACCGCCGCTCTGCTCGACGATCTCGTAAAGACGCCTGCTGGTCCGGATTTGACGCAGCCGGCGGCCGAGTTGAAGAAACTGCACGCTCAAGCCGTGGGCGTCGAGTTGGAAGCCACTGAAGAACGTTTTGAATTGTTCGAGAAAGCCTGCAAGCTGCGCCGCAGGATCGCTTTTTCGAATCCGCTGCTCGATTTTGACAAGATACTCTTCATCAAGCGCCATCGCTCCGGCTTCAACCACATGTGCGATCAATACTACGGCGTCAACACCAAACCCGGCGGGGGCATCTGCGTATTGACCGATCCTTTCGGCGACGCCCCGCAGCTTACCGATGTACTCGCCGATTCGGTCGTTCAGCGAGGTCGGCTCAAAGGCCAAAAGCTCACCGGCGGCTCCTTCCTTTCGCCGGACCTGTCCTGGGACGGCAAAACGATTGTTTTTGCATACGTCGAGTGCACCGGCGACACCGCCCACCGATATCACACCGACCCGTCCCGCGGCCACTGGGATCCGGGGCGATGTTACCATATCTTCAAGGTAAATGTCGATGGCTCTGGTCTTGAGCAGCTTACCGACGGCACGTGGAATGATTTCGACCCGTGCTGGCTGCCCAACGGCCGGGTCGCGATGATCTCCGAGCGGCGCGGCGGATACCTCCGCTGCGGCAGGGTGTGTCCCACCTACACGCTGTATGACATGAAAGCCGACGGCACGGACATTCGCTGTCTGAGCGTCCACGAGACCAACGAGTGGCATCCGAGCGTGACCAATGACGGCATGATCGTCTATACCCGGTGGGATTACGTGGACCGGCACGGCTGCACCGCCCATCTGCCGTGGATAACCACCCCCGACGGGCGCGATGCGCGGGCGATACACGGCAATTTCGCACCGCGAGAACTGCGTGCCGATATGGAGCTGGATGTCCGGGCGATTGGCGGCTCCAACCGCTTTGTCGCCACCGGCGCCCCGCATCACGGCCAGGCCTTCGGCTCGCTGGTCATATTCGACCCGCGAATCGAAGATAACGACGCCATGGCCCCGGTAAAGCGCCTCACGCCCGAAGTCGATTTCCCCGAGACCCAGGGCGGCGCACAGGTCTACGGCACGGCCTGGCCGCTCAGCGAAAAGTACTATCTCTGCGTGTATGACGCCGGCATGAAAAAAGGAATGGGCAGGCAGGGCCAAAGGTTTGTCCGCGGCAACTACGGC
>QNBS01000011.1 GCA_003644175.1 Planctomycetota bacterium
GGGATTACAAGAAGATCTGTTTCAACGGTGCGCCTGAATTCAAGCGTCAGGTCTTTATCGCGGATCTTTCGGGATTGGTGTGAAGAGTAGAACGCGTGGCCCTTCCATCCGGTCGAAGTGGGCACAGGTGTGCGGGGCAACTAAAAGGGACGAACCCCGTTAATTGACATTTACTTCTATAACCGCTTTGTTTGCAGGTACTTACAGTTTTGCCTCAAAAAAGACTTTGTTTTTTTCTTGACATCATTTTTATTGGTATTACAATATTTTCATGCCCAAAGAATAATTAAAGGTGCCCCCCACGCGCATCCACAGCCCTCACACACCGCAACCGGGTGGTAGAGGTGAAGTTCCAGCCGCTACCCAACGGCCAGGGTGGCCCGAGCTGGGCGCAGTTCCCCGACGGCGAGATTTTGGTGGTGCATAACGGCGCGATGACCGAGGATGCGCCCAAGCCATTTCTCATGGGCTGTTATCTCAAGCCGTCAGAGTTCCACGCGCCGGTGGTGCATTAAACTACGAAAGAAACGAGACTCAGAGACCTTATATTAATGGGGTTTATCTGAATTCAAACAAACAGGCAAGCGCCCCTTTCAGGCGCTTGCCTTTGCCTCTTGTCAACTTCCCTGTTGGCTGCTGATCGTACACGCCGCTTCCGACCACAGCGGTGTGCACTTTAGTTCGTTATGCCGGATGAGGTTTGTGCGTGCCTGCCCCTTTGATCCTGTAGGTCAGCAGGCCCTCGAAAACCGTGTACAGCATCGCCAGGCCGATCAGGGAATAGATTATACGCGACATACGCGTCATATCACCGAAAATGAATGACACCAGGTTAAAGTCGAATAACCCGATCAGTCCCCAGTTCAAGCCGCCCACCATGAGCACGATCAACGCCATCCAGCCGCCTTTGTTTAGCTTCAACATTTTTCCGACTCCTTAAGATTTGTAATTGCCAACCGTTACCCCATTGCTCTCTCTTACTAATACGACAGGTTTTTCTCCGGGGTCTCACCTTTCTGCACGCGCCGGGCGTCTGATAGAATCCTCGTATTCGTCATCATAGTCTTCGCATTCTTTCTTATCATTTTGGGTGAAATCGCTGAACTCAAGATCGCCGCCGGTGATGTGCTCGGCCCACTTTTGCCATGTGTCGCACGCCGCAAACGCCCCGTAGCCGTCCGCCTTGTTGATTCGCCCCGACAGTTCCGGGCAGATGAACAGGGAGATGCACGCCGATAAAATAACCGCTGTCAGGAAAGTTTTGTTTTTCATTTTTGCCGTTCCATTCAATAACAATATAATAAACCGGTTTCAATCCGTTCAAAACACAACACTGTCCAATCGTCACAAGGGACGTTACAACTGCATTTTTTTTCTTATCCGCCCGGTTATTTGGCGCCGGCAGCCGCCGAGCCTGGCTCTGCGCCCGATAAAACCTGCAATCGCGATGCTGTCGGTAATCCCGAGCCAAAGGCCGTCCGAGCGTCATAATACATCGAGCCCCGGGCCGGCCCGAGCGGCTTTTGTTCCAGTTTCACGGTTGAATTGAATGTTTAGCGTACTCGGCGCATATTGCAGTTATCGCTTGCGCACGTGCGGGTGCTGATGCGGGCGCCTTGTCCTTCGCCGCACCGCCGCCCATCGCGTCATTCAGGATTTGTTTCTGTTCGTCGGTCAGGAAAAACACCACCGGCTTCAAAAACGCCTTTGCCCCGGCGGCAGCGGCGGGGGGGTGATTTTTTAGATCCCTTAGCCGCTCAATCGTCTTGCGGCTTTCGGGCAGTCTGGCGACGAGCTGCCGAACATCGAACCGCTCACAAAGCCGTTTGATCAGTGCGGACTTGGCGCCGAGGTCGTCGCGTCCCCTCAGGCGATTGATCGTGCCGGACAACACAAGCATCTCGTCGTCATCGACCTCCCAGACAACGCAATCGGCCCAGGTGTATCCCAACTGCCGCAGCGCTTCTGCGCGATGGGCGCCGTTGATAATCTCAAAGCAGCGCCGTCGCCCGCTGTGTGAGCGAACCACTATCGGCTCGTAGTTGCCGGTTCTGTCGATATGCGACTTGAGTTTCGCAAACGCCGCCTTTGGCATCCGGTTAGGACTCGCCGGATTCGCCAGGAGCCGATCAATTTCAATCGCCTGAATCTGTCTGACTGCTTCCATTTTCCTTATCCCCTTTCCATAAACAGCACCTGCTGCGTTTTGTCGGTCGCCAGGTCGATTTGCCTGTCCGGATTGACCCAGATGTAATAGGCGCCTCGCGGCGCAAGCTTACTGAGCACGAACCGCGTGCGTTCCAGGCCCGGCTGCATATAGCGTCGGGCGGCATTGCCCGCGAGAAACCGCCGTATCTGCTCTTCGATAAACGCCGCGGCGATCAGCGGCAATTTGTCGAGCCTGGCCTGCACGCCGGCCGGATCGATCAGCTCGTCGTTTTCGATACCGACGCTGGAAAACGCCTCGGCAAGCTGCACCACACGCGCCGATTCGCCACCGGTATACGCCCGCATGCCCGCCCGCTCGAAAAACGGATTCACCGTGCCCATCACCGCCGTCGCCTCGATAATCGGCACGTTCAAAAGCCCCATCGTCTCGGCAACGAGCCGACTGGCCAGGCCTAATCCCCGATACCGCGGATCGATGATGACGCGCGCGATCGTGCGTATATTGCGGTTGATCGCCTGCATCTGCAGCCGCCGGTCGCCCAGGCCCGTAAACACCCCGCCGGTCGCGGCGCTGCGAAGTTCGCTGTTCGGCGCAGGGTTTACATAAACGATCACCCCAACCGGATCGGCAAACCGCCGCCGCCCGGCATGACGATCACGCATAGCATAGATCGCCACACACGGCTTGCACGGGCCGTGGCGATAGTGAAAACAACTGAGCCGGTCGTAATCGCCCACCGTCCCCCGTTCGATCTCGATATGCTCGGTAACTGTGCACGCCCGCTGCTGCATGATCGATTCTCCTTTCATTCTATGAGTTCTGCAAAATTGCGATTTGACATGTTTTTGGAAAAGAAAAAGCGAAGGGCTTTTTTCTTTTCTTAGAGTTAAGTTATGTCAGGATAACACGTTATCTGATTACATAAGAAAATCGAAAAAATGATTTTCTTATGTAATGTATGCCAAATCGCAATTTTGCAGAACTCAACAAAATCTGCTTCGCTTTTGATAGATGATCTCATCGTCGCCGGCAAAATGCTTGATCACGATGACGTCCGGCTGCAGGTCGCAGAGCAGATCGTCATGGCTGGAAGCCAACACAAACGTCTTGCCTGTGTCGCCGGCGATCTTTCGAATGTTGTGCGAAATCACCGCCGCGGCGATACGATCCAGCGTCGAACAGAACTCGTCGGCAAAGATCATCCGCTTGTCGCCGGCAAGCGCCCTGGCCAGGCGATAGCGGTACTTCTGACCGGCGCTGAGCATCGCCGGCTCATTCAACACCGAAAAAGCGTCGCTCAATCCCGCCCTGGACAGCACCCTCAACGCCGAAAAGAAATCGCCCTCGATGCAGTCAACGAGGCTCTTGTCCGATTCGATCGGGATGTCGCCAAGCCACAGCCGCTGATCGGGCGGCGTCTGTTCGTAAAGCTCGCCTAACAGCACGCTCTTTCCCGCACCGGAGGCGCCGGTGATATAACAGATATCCCCGGCGGTCAGTTTGAGCGTACACTCGTGGCGCCGACAGCCCTGCCTGAGCCGCTGAACATCCAGCCCGAACATCCGCATTACCGCACGCACCTTCTCCGTCAGCGCCGGTTGATACGAAAACGATTTTGAAATGTGATATGTCCGCATTTGATCCTCCCGTTCTATTAGTCATCTTCCGTTTTGAGCCGCCCGTCCAAAAGCAGCCGGATTTTCAGCAGGCCCCTGCGGACCCGGTAAACCGTCGTCCGTCTTTTAGCGGCGATTTGCCGCACCGACAGCCCTTCAATGAGCCGGTCCTTGGCGATCGCCAGATTCAGCTTTCCCAGCACCGTGCGATGGCGAAGGCACGTGATGTATTTACCGTCAAGCAGCCTGCCGATGAGCTTGTGAATCCTCCGTGCGACATTGGCTTCGTTTAGCCCGGCGACCCGCGCGATATCGCTGAAGCAACTACCCTTTTCCAGATACATCATCACCAGAGCCCTGTCGCCGGCGCTGAGGATATCAGCACGCCTCTGCAGCAGTTGCACCTCCTCGGCCGCCAGGTGCATGCTCGCCGCCGCAGGCCCCCCGCCGGCAACCGCCACGTCAGCCGGACCCCCTTCGCTCTGCCTGCCTGCCCTGTCCAGATTCAGTTGAACCCTGCCCAATGCTTCCGCCCTTCAGAATTAGCTAATACCAGCTGTAATCTGTTGGATAAAAATCAAATTCATGCTATAATTATAACATTCCCCTAACACGATGCAAGCTTATTCTGAAATTTTTTTAGAAATATTGAGAGAAAAAACGCCCGTGGCGGGCCAAAAACGGCGTTTCAGGTGGGATTCAGAAAATTTTTATGAAATTAACCAAAACCCTGTAACATCTCGGCGCCTGAGGACTCTAATATAGTGAAAGTAATAGTTGCAAAGAGTCATGATCTTGCCTCCTCCTAAGCCGGATTCTGTTAAATCGCATTGATTTCTTCAGTATCCGGCTTTTTTTATGCGCTCCGCTTGCGAGTCGGTCAGCACCGGCTCAATGTCCTCCATGAATGCAGGAACGGGCAACGGTTACCTGTTTGGCGGACAATATCCGGGCGCCGGCCTGGTGAAGAAAAAAAAAGTGTGGAGCCGGAAGGAGTAGACTCCACACAAAGGGTAAAGAGAAATCAAAAAAAACCGGCTTCTAAATTTCCTCGGACACCGACCACCCCCCCCAAATCAGGCTGCCGGTCGGTCAATATCCGCCCCATCAAATATGGACGGGAGCCTGCGCCGACGCGAGCCCCCGGGAAAACGTTTTCTGTTACGCCGTTAAGCATTGGCGAGTCGTCATATCAAGAACAGCATCACGACAACCATCACAAACGGCGGTACTACGAGCAGTGATGTGCTAAGACACATTTTTCTTCCTCCAATAATTCAAGGAATCTTTGGCCTCACATTATTCTCTCGGGACCTGGCAGGTCAAAACCGTAAAACGAGAACCCTAAGGTTCCCCACAGTCCTGCCCCCGCAACCCGAAAAGACAACTGTGTAACCACCCCGGTCTCTCTTGCTGTTAAAAGTATTATACCACAAACACCCCGCCGATTCAAGCAAAGAAGATGTTTATAGGCCGATAACAAAGGAACTCCTGCCCAGAGCCTGTTCGACCGCCCGAATTATGGGACACCGGCCGAAGATTTTCCCCCCGCGATTTTTCCCTGCCGTTGATTCCCGGGCGTTTTATACGAGCTTTGTCTTGCCCGGTATGGCTACCGGTCTTACCGGCAGGGGTCCGAGTTCGTATTTTTCCGGCGACAAATCAAGCTTGCTGGCCTTTAGCGCCCATTCCCATTTCAGAGCCCTTCCGGTATAGGCGCTCATTCTGCCCATGACCATCGTCAAGGAAGTTTCCGCCAGGCGTTTACATTCGTTGAGGGGCTTGCCGTCGCGGATGGCGGCGATGAGGCCCTGGTGTTCTTTGACCTTGCCGCTGTAGTTGGGTCCGTCGTATTTCCATGCCTTGGGCCCTTCGATATAGCCGTAGCTGCGGGTCGTGCAGGTTCGACCTTTGGTGCAGACAACCCGCTCGGCCCACCTGGCGGTCGAACCTTCGATCTGGCTTGCCATACTCTGGACACGAACGCCGCCTGGATACTCAAATTCCACCGCGAAGTGATCGAAGATATTGCCGAACTCAGGACCCGTGCGAGCCTGTCGCCCGCCGATACCGAGGCACTGCACCGGATGCGAACCGATCGCCCAGTTGATGACGTCCATATTGTGGAAGTGCTGCTCGACGTAATGATCGCCGCTTAGCCACGTAAAGCACGGCCAGCAGCGAATCTGCCATTCCATATCCGACCATTCGGGCTTGCGCGGCTGCCAGTGCCACTTGGACTGTCCCCAGTGCCAGCAGGCCTGACCGCCGACGACCTCGCCAAGCTCGCCGTCGTGAATTCGCCTCATGATCTCCCTGTACTGCGGCTGCCATCGCTGCTGGGTTCCGACGACAATCGACAAGCCTTTGGCGTCCGCCATCTCCGCCGACTTTAATAGCGAGCGAACGCCTACGGGATCCACGGCGCCCGGTTTCTCCACGAACATGTTCCTGCCCGCCTCCACAGCGGCTCGCACATGTATAGGCCGAAAGCCCGGAGGCGTCGCCAACATCACGATGTCCAGGTCGCAGTCGATGAGTTTCTTGTATGCGTCGAAACCGAGAAACGATGTCTCCGGCGTTACCGTTACACGTTTGCCGTATTTTTTCCTGATGCGTTTAAGCGAACCCTGGAGCATGTCGTCAAAGACGTCCGCCATCGCCACCAGTTCCACCGCCGGGTCGGCATCCAGACAGTTTATCGCCGCCCCGGTCCCGCGGCTGCCGCAACCGACCAGGCCCACTCGAATCTTGCCCGAACCCGCTGCAAAGATATTACCCGAAGGCGCCGCCATTGCCGCCGAAACCGCCGCCGAAGTTTTGATAAACGAACGACGTGAAATACGATCTGCTTGTGCTTTGTTTCCCATTTCAGACTCCTTACGCCTTGACAAAACCTCTTCGTAACATCATCTTCCTTTCCACCGTCGGCCGGACAAAACCGCTGTTTTTTATTTCGGTTTCAGGGGCTCGATGTAGATGTTGCGAAACTCGATCGGCGAGCCTTCGCTCTGAAGGCAGATCCAGCCTTTTGTGTCCGTGGCTTTCCTGCCGCCATTCTGCAGCAGGCCGTTGACATATAACAGGATCGAATCGCCTTCGCAGTGAATATCGTACTCGTTCCACTTGCCCGGGGCCTTTTCCGTGCTGTCGTGCTTCTTGGCGACGACGACATACATCTTCTCGTCGTCCTGATACTTCTTGCCGCCGACGGTGACGCCGGTATGACCGATCAGAACGAAATCGCCCGCGTTACCCGCCTTGAGCTGCGCCTCGATGCAGCGGGGCCAGACCTTATCTTCGCCGCCGGCATGAAGCAAAACGCCGCTGTTGGTGGGCTCGGCGACCCATCGCCACTCTACGTGCAGTTTGTAATTTGAATACTCAGCCAACGTGCGCATATACCCCTTGGGCTTGCCGGCGCAGTGAACAACGCCGTCGGCGACCGACCAGACGTCGTCGACGTTTACATTCTTGTCGTCGACATGCAGCTTCCAGCCGGTAAAGTCCTTGCCGTTGAACAACACGACTCTTTGTGCACACCCGGTACACATCACGGCGACAGCTGCTAACATCATCAGTCCGAACATACTTTTGCTCATTGCAACACTCCTCTGTCAGGATCACAGATTTTCATAAAAGAACCGGTCCCGCCGGGGGACCGATTTTGTGATTTACCTTTAGGCCTCGAAGCTGTCCGCCCAGCGATACGCCTCGATAAAGGCCAATTCGCCTTCCTTGCCGCCGATGCTCTTGCCGTGCTCGCAGCACAGGACGCCTTTGAAACCCTTCTTGTAAATATGGCCGAATACATTCTTGTAGTTGATCTCGCCGGTGCCCGGTTCTTTTCGGCCCGGATTGTCGCCGATATGGAAGGCGCCGATACGACTCCAGCACTTATCAATATTCGGTATGATATTGCCCTCGGTGATCTGCTGATGATAAATATCATCCACGATTTGACAGGCCGGGCTGCCCACCGCCTGGCAGATCATAAACGCCTGCGGCATCTTCGTAAGGAACAAACCAGGATGATTCTTCCATGCGTTGAGCGGTTCGAGAACCATCGAAATGCCCGCCGGCTCGAGGATTTCACAGCAGTACTTGCAGTTTTCGACGACGTTTGCTGTCTGATAATCCCACTCCAGTCCTTCGTCGAAACGACCCGGGACCACCAGAACCTTATCGGTATTGACCCGCCTGGCTACTTCCACGCCGGACTTCATCCGCTCGATAAGCATCTTGCGGACTTCTTTGTCCTGCGTCACGAAGCTTTTCTTACCGAAGTCGGCATACAGCACAAAAGGTCCAAGCTTCATGTCCCGCTTAGCCATCTCTTTTACGATCTTTTTCTGCAGTTCAACCGGCTTGCGATCTATGCGGTTGTCGAACATCGCGGTAAAACCCTGATCAGCGGCAAACTTGATGTTCTCGATCGGGTCCTTGCCGACATGGCTGCGGAACGTGTTGAATCCCGGCCCGTAACGCAGCTTGAATTTGGCGGAATTCGACTTCTTCTGCGCCGATGTTCCCGATGCTCCAACCGAAATACCCGCCCCCGCCGCAAGACCGGCGGCCAAAAAGTTTCTACGGTCCATCCCGTACCTCCCTTTCTCAGTTAAACATTATCCCCCAAAAGATACCATTAACAGGGCAATATTAGCACATGATCCTGCAACTGTCAAGGTGTTTGGTCCTCAAATAAACCGCAAGTGATTATGAATATCGCCGGCTGCAGATCGCACCCGACCCTTTCATCATCGAATAGAGTATGACCGATGATCGCAAGAAGGATTCGCCGACGTCGGATGTTACGCGGCCAAATACCGTGCAAAAAGAGATTATGTGGAGCTTGATATCGCATTTAGGAGGAAAACAAAAGAAAACATCAGACAACGATGTGCTGCCTGATGTTTTCCGGAGGGGAGAAAACTCTATTTATTCTACTAAGTCGGCAGATGGAGGTCAAATTCTTTAGTGATTTTTCCCCGGGTCCCCCGTAATATTTTCTCAAATCCCCCGGCAAAGTCCTATAAACAGCGTTTTTTTTTGCGAAAGGCAAGGGTTTTTCCTATTTTTTTTTGGGAAAAACACCGAGAAAATCACAGGCCTCAGTGCTTTTTCAGCCAAATGTGCCTAAAGACGGCCCGAATGCGCTCGGTAAAGCGTACGCCCATGCGCTGGGTGCTTGCGGGGAATTCCATCTTTGTTACGTCCTGAATAGTAGGTTTTTTGATGCGTCCGAACATGCCCATCAGTCGCCCGGCGAGTGAGCCTAACCATGATCCGGCTCGTCCTGGGCGATTGTGGCTGTTTGGGCGACTGTGGCTCATCGTTGCACGGCGATCTTTGTTGCGGCGAGCAGTTGTTCGCCCGTTCTGTTGTCAAACGATGACCGCCCGAACAACTGGCGCCGCTGGAGCACCTGCGGCGCCTCGTCATAGTATCGCCGGACGGCGTCGACGCCGCCGGCTGCGGCGCCTGCGGTTTTGTATTCACCGTCCAGCAGCCATCGGCTGAATTCATCGTCGTACTCGGCGGGGTAGATCAGGGCGGTAACGAATTTATCGTCGTCGTATTTTGCCAGGTGGACTTTCGCCCTGCCGGGCGGGGCCTGGGCGATTGCGAGATTGGTGAGTCGTTTGTAATCGTCGCCGGCGGTTTCAATATCCTGAGAGTAGAAGAACATTCCCATCTCAAGCTGGAAAATTTCGGGCCGAACGCCCCTGAGTTCCATCTTGCCGTCGGGGTATGCCTTGTGAATCTTGAAGACCTTGACGTGTTTGAACTTGGCGCTGTCCAGGAGCTCGGCGACTTCGTCCGCGGTAAAGCCAACGCCGCTGTGGTCGCCGAAATCCACCACGTAGAGACCTGCATACCGTTCGCTGTTTTTCACTTCGGGCAGTTTCATGGTTTTTTGCCTTTATTCATGTTAGTTATGCGGTGGGGCAAGCCCCACCCTGCAGGTTTGGGCGACCACGCGGGGTCGCCCCTACTTCAGTCTTGCGAATTTTCGTTTGCCTACCTGTACGACCATTCCGTCGGTCGGGCTTACTTCCGTATTCGGATCGGTGATTTTCTCGTCATCGATTTTTACGGCGCCCTGCTTGACCATACGTTTTGCCTGGCCTCCGGTTTCTACGAGTTTGCAGTGGAGTAAGAGTTTTGCGGCGGATATGGGTCCAGGCGGGACGATCACATCGGGGATATCGTCGGGCAGTTGCTTTTGGGCGAAGACCTTGTCGAAATGGGCTGCGGCGGCCTGGGCGGCCCGGGCGCCGTGAAATTGCTCAACGATCATCTTGCCCAATGCGACCTTGGCTTCTTTGGGGTGCGTCTTTGCCGGGTCGGTGAGTTCTGCGATCTTGTCGGCGGGCAGGTCGGTGAGCAGGGTGAAGTAGTTTTCCATCATTTCATCGGATATGCTCATTACCTTGCCGAACATGTCGGCCGGGGCGTCGGTTACGCCGATGTAGTTGCCCTTTGACTTGCTCATCTTCTCGACGCCGTCGAGCCCGACGAGAATGGGCATAATAACAACGATCTGCGGCTCCTGGCCGTAAGCGCGCTGGATGTCGCGCCCGATAAGGTTGTTGAAGGTCTGGTCGGTCCCGCCAAGTTCGACATCGCTTTTGATCATGACCGAATCGTAGCCCTGCATGAGCGGGTAGAGGAACTCGTGCATATACACATCGACGTCGGCCTGAAGACGCTTCTTGAAACTGTCCCGCTGGAGCATCTGGGCGACGGTCTTTTTGCCCGCCAGATGCACAGTTTCCATCGCGGTCATCTTTTCGAGCCACTCGCTGTTGTAACGGATTTCAAGCCTGGCCTCGGTGGTATCGAGGATTTTGCCGGCCTGGGCGAAATACGTCCGGGCGTTGGCCTTGATCTCGTCGGCGCTTAGCATCGGGCGGGTGGCGTTTTGACCCGTCGGATCGCCGATTCGCGCGGTGTAGTCGCCGATGATCAATACCGCCTTGTGCCCCAGGTCCTGAAACTGCCGCAGCTTGCGAAGCACAACGGTATGGCCCAGGTGAATATCCGGAGCGGTCGGGTCCATACCCAATTTGATACGAAGCTGCCTGCCGTCTTTAGCGGCTATGGCGAGCCGCTGGGCCAACTCGTTTTCACGAAAAACCTCAACCGTCCCGCGTTTGAGCAACCCGACCTGTTCTGCAATATCGTCTGTCATTACATCCTCATAGAAACACCATGCCGCCGGCTTTGGCCTGTTCGGGCCAATTGAGCCGGCTATTATAACCGCGCAAGAGGCGCCGGGCAAGCAACTTATACGGCGCGCCGCCGACGAGTGCAACCCTGAAGGAACACGCCTGTGAGCCGGCATTTATTGGTTCTGGCGGCCGGTGGGCAGGCGAGAGTCGGCAGGCGGTCATGACTGCGCCTTCAGCCTGATTTTTTGTCCCCGGTACGCCAAAAATCCGGTTTTGTAAAGCAAAAAAACCCGTAACGTCCCGCACATGCAATACTTACAAGGAGACAGACAAAGATATACAATGCCAATAACTGCCCATAGACGACAAAAAAAGTGGCCTCAATTCGGATTTTGTCCGATAAATAGCAATGGCGGCAAGGAGCAAGAGACTTGCGCTGATAGTGCATGGATCAGAACAAAGAAAAAATCAAGTTACGTTTCATTGTTCCGCTTGGCCTGGCGATCCTGGTGTTGTTGGGAACATGTGTTATCACCCTGCGCCGGCTCCATAACCACCATATCAACCATGAAGTGCAAAAATCGCTTAACAAAGTAAGCCGTCTGTTCCGGATGGAACTGGAAGAAGACGCAGGGCTGCTTGAAGGAATACTTGGATTCCTGCACAAAGACAAAAACCTGCGGAATGCCTGGCTTGCAGGCGACAGGCAATCGCTGCTGCGTTATGCATCGCCTGTCTTTGAAGAGATTCGTTCCAAACACAATGTTACTCACTTTTACTTTCACGG
Organism: Planctomycetota bacterium; assembly: GCA_003644175.1. Lineage (GTDB taxonomy): Bacteria > Planctomycetota > Phycisphaerae > Sedimentisphaerales > Anaerohalosphaeraceae > B28-G16. Next base: position 11,749 of record QNBS01000011.1, read on the forward strand.
TCTCGACAGAGTCAACTTTCTGCGGGTTCACAAGCCCCAAAAGTACGGCGATTATATAGACAGATTCACAATGAACCAGGCGGCCGGTTCCGGCAAGAGTGCATGGGGTATTGAATTAGGCCCACTGGGTACATTTACTTTGCGATTTGTATATCCCTGGCGGATAAATGGAAAACCGGCGGGTTACATTGAACTTGGCGAAGAGATTGAACACATTACGCCGGAGCTGGCGGAAGTTACCGGTGCCGAGTTGTTCTTTGTCATCAATAAATCTTATTTGAACCGTGCCGGGTTGGAACAAGGCATGGAAATGCTCGGACGAAGCAGCGACTGGGACCGGTTTTCTGATTTTATTATCGTTGACAGCACAATGGAGACCCCTCCCCCTGTGCTCTGCAAAGAAATGCAGCGGCGTCATGTTAATCATGAGAAATTTCTTTTTGAAATATCAACAGAACGAGATTATCTTGGGGGTTTCGTGCCTTTGTACGATGCCGGGGATAATGAGGTCGGCGAGATCATTGTTCTCAAAGACATTACTTCACAGCAGGCTTCACTCAGAAGCTTATCGATATCCCTGATATGGATTTGCAGTGCCGTAGGCGTATTGCTGTTGGTGTTTTTCTATCTATACACCTCTCGAATAGAGCAACGGCTTGAGGCCGGCCACCAATACCTAAGAGATAGCAACCGGCGATTAGAATCCGAGATCGCCGAACACATGCGGGCGGAGGAGGAGATATTGGATCTCTCCAGATTTCCCGCCGAAAACCGCGATCCTGTCCTCCGAATCAGCCGGGAGGGAGTGTTACTGTATGCCAATCCTGCCAGTGAGGAACTGTTGCGTGATTGGGGATGTCAGGTTGAAGAACCGGTTCCGGAGTACTGGAAGGAAGTTTCACAAGATGCTCTTGAAAAAAACGCTGAACAAAGAATTGAGTATAATTTGGCAGACAGGACATTTTCACTTCTTATTGCTCCGGTCGCCGGGTCCGGATATGTGAACCTTTATGGTCATGATATTACCGACCGTAAGAAGGCAGAGGAGGAATCCTTCAATGCCCAGCAGAGACTGATTGAGCAACAGCAACACGAGGCCGAGCATGTGGAAGCTGAGCTTGCCAGGATACGCCGGGAACTTGTTCGAAGCACGCGTCTGGCGGCAATCGGGCAGGTGTCGGGGAGCATTGCTCACGATTTACGTAATCCCCTGGGCACCGTGCGTAATGCGGCCTATTTGTTGAATCGCCATCTTCCAAAGGATGATCCCAAACTCCTTGATTATACGGATATCATAAACCAGGAGGTTGTCAAGGCCGATCAAATCATCACGAATCTTCTGGAAATGGTCGGGACCAGGCCGCCAAGAAAGCATCCGGTGGATTTAGGCCGAATCGTCGAGGAGGTCGAGCAGTCCCGAAAGAGTGAAGGGGTCGCTTGTCGAATCTCGGTAGTCCCCGATCCATTTGTCGTGCAGGCCGATGAGGGTCAGTTGCGGCAGGTAATCGACAATATCCTCAGCAATTCGGTTTATGCTATGGGAGGACAAGGCGGTTTTTTTGTTGAGGCCGGCCGGGATTCAGACTATGATACTGTAGTATTGCGGGATACCGGGCCGGGCTTTGCGCCGGAGGTCAGGGACAGGCTCTTCGATGCGCTTGTCACGACCAAGGCCAGTGGGATCGGCCTGGGACTGACCATCTGTCGGCAGATCATAGAGAAACACGGCGGAACGATTGAAGCGGACGAGCATAACCAAGGAGGTGCGGTTATTCGAATCCGGCTGCCGCGAGGTTGATATCAAAGAGTTAATTGAGTTCTGCAAAATTGCGATTTGACATGTTTTTGGAAAAGAAAAAGAAAAGGAACCGCTTCGCGGAGTTGCTTTAATGGATTTCTCGGCTTCGCTCGAAATGACAAAGCAGGACAATACGTTAGATGATTACTTAAGGAAATCGAAAAAATGATTTTCTTAGGTAATGTATGCCAAACCGCAATTTTGCAAAAGTCTTGTTAAAGAGTTGAACGTGTGGAGAACAGGATTATGTCCGATATGAAGACAACCCGAAAGGTGGAGAAGGTTCTGATCGTCGATGATGAGCAGAACATGCGAAGGACGCTTAACGACATCCTTGAAGACGAGGGTTATGATGTGGCTACGGCGGCAACGGGAGAGGAGGCGATCGAACTTTGCTCCGAGAACAACTATGAAATCATACTCATGGACGTGCGCATGCCCGGTATCGACGGAGTGGAGGCCTTTCGGCGGATCAGGCGACATCAGGAAGGTGTCCGTGTGATTCTTATGAGCGCCTACAGCATCGACGCCCTGAAAGAGGCCGCACTCGACGACGGCGCCATTGCCTTTCTCCCAAAACCGCTTGACCTGCAGAAAGTTATCGGCCTGATAAGTGAAGTGAAAGACACAGCCATCCTGGTCGTCGAAGACGACCAGGAGACGGCCGAATTGCTCAGTAATAATCTGAGGGAAGACGGATACAGGGTGACGACAACCCGGTCGCCGCATGACGCACTGGAGCTTGTCGAACAGATACGTTTCGATCTGATATTCCTCGACACCAATCTGTCCACAATGAACGGGCTCGAACTGTACCTTGCCATAAAGGAGATCACACCGAGCAGTACGGCGATCATGATCTCCGGCGCCGAGGGGGAGTTCGAGGAAATAGCCAAAGAGGCCGTACGGCGCAACGCATATACAATAGTAAAAAAACCGCTGGATATAGACCATATTCTGGGTTTGCTGGAGCGGCTCACCGGCAAACGAGTCTCCGGTGATCTGCGAAAACCGCCGTTGTCGGATACCTGACAAGCAAACCCATGATTCAAAGGGGCAAACTTATGGAAGAGAATGCAAAACGGCGGCAGAATTCATGCGTACTCGTCGTCGAGGACAATGAGGCGCAGCAGCGGACATTAGTGAACCTGATGGAAATGGAGGGATTTGAAGTTATCGGGTGCTCCACAGCCGCCGAAGCGACCGAGCAACTCAGTCGAATGAGCACCGGCGTTGTGGTGCTGGACCTCAAGCTGCCTGATCACAGCGGCACTGAATTGCTGCGGCGGCTGAGTGTGGACAGCAACATGATTCGTGTCATAATCCACACGGCATACAGTTCGTATGAATCCGCCAAGGACGCCTTGAACCTGGGCGCATTCGCTTATGTCGAAAAGGCCGACGATCCCGAAATCCTCCTCCTTCACGTGCACAGGGCATTCGAGGAGAGCCTGCGATTATATACCGACACTCTGGAAAAGGAGGTTTCCAAACGAACCGGAGAGTTGCAGGAGGCCAACTGCATGCTGCAACAAGAGATCGCCGAGAGAAAGCAGACTGAGAGACAACTGGAACAGGCTAAGAAGCAGGCCGAAGCGGCAAATATCGCCAAGAGCCAGTTCCTCGCCAACATGAGCCATGAGATTCGCACGCCTATGAGCATCATTACGGGTTTCGCCGGTCTGTTAAGCTCCGAGGAGGAACCGGGCGAACGCCAATACTATGCGGACCTCATTCAGAGAGCCGGTAAATCACTCTTGCGAATAATCGATGAGATATTAGACGTTTCAAAGATAGAGGCGGGGAAACTTGAAATCGAGATAAAAAATTGTTCTCTCGACAAGCTGCTTGATGGTATTGAAGTTATGATGCGGCCTCTGGCCAGGGAAGCAGGACTGCAATTTGATGTTTTTCGTTGCGGCAGGTTGCCCGGCATGATACAGACAGATAGTGGCCGCCTTCGCCAGTGTCTTGTCAATCTTATCGGCAATGCGATCAAGTTCACCAGGCAAGGATACGTTCATCTGACGGTGTCTGTCGATCATATGCAGCCAACACCATGCCTTCGCTTCGATGTGGAAGATACGGGTATTGGTATTCCACAAGATAAGCAGGACACTGTATTTGAGACGTTTAGTCAGGCCGACGGCAGTCATACCCGCCAATACGGCGGCACCGGTCTGGGTTTGACAATCACAAAGCA
>QNBS01000012.1 GCA_003644175.1 Planctomycetota bacterium
CCACCGCAGGGATGCCCAGCGAACGCGCAACAATCGCCGTGTGGCTCGTACGCCCGCCTGCCTCCGTGGCAAAACCCTTAACAAAGGTCTTGTTGAATCCCGCCGTCTGAGTCGGCGTCAGGTCGTGAGCGACAATCACCACTTCCTCCTTCAGGTGCTCAACCCCACGCTGAACATCACTAAGAAGCTGGGTCAGCAAACGACGCTCGATATCATAAATATCCGCCGCGCGTTCGCTGATGTACTCGTCGTCGATACCCGCAAAATGAGACGCAATCTCACGCAATATCGTTGAAACCGCGTACTCGGCCGTAACCAGTTCATTCTCAATGAAATCCGTAATACGCTTGCCGAAGCTTTCATCGTGAAGAAAACGCAGGTGAACCGCGAAGATATCCTTGATCCGGCTTTCGCCCGCCGCGGCGTCCTTTTCCAGGCCGGTCAACTCCGTAACAGCATTGGCAAACGCCTCATGGACACGACCGATTTCCTTCGTCCGCTCCGAGGACAGTATAGACCGTCGAGGTATCCGGTAATCCTTCGAGTCGATCACCATCGCCCGGGCAATCGCAACGCCCGGCGAAACCGCAATACCTTTCTTGATCTCCATTATGCCCTTCTGTCCGCAAACATTCAGTTCGTAGTTTGTAGTTCATAGTTCGTAGATGCCGGTCCCAACCGAGCAACTCCGTATCGCCAGAACTACCAACTACCAACTATGAACTACCAACTATGAACTACCAACTATGAACTACCAACTATGAACTACCAACTATGAACTACCAACTATACTAACCCGGCGCCTCATCGAACATCTTCACTTCCACAAGCTCCCGAAGCGCCTCGATCGCCTCTGCCGCGTCGGCGCCCTGGGCCTTAATACACAACTTCGTCCCGCATGTCGCCGCGAGCATCGTCATCTGCATAATGCTCTTGGCGTCAACACTCTGCTCCTCGTGGCTCACATGGATATCGCTGTCGAACTGCCCCGCCAAATCCACGAACTGCATCGCCGGCCGCATGTGAAGACCCTCAGCATTCTTTATCTCCACTTCTATCTCGTAAACAGGCTCCGTCAATTTAACATGGTCCTTATTCTCAAATCCCAACCGATCCTTGCTCCAGGCCCCCCGTCATCCCAATCAATTCGCAGACGCATCCGCATCCGCTTCCATGATCGTTTCTTTGATCTGCTCGACCGTCTGAGCCTGACGCAGGAACCGGCGAAAATCCTCGTTCTGCAGATTCCTGAAGATGCACTCCATCACCTGCAAATGCGCATCCGCATTGCCGATCGGGCTCAGAAGCAGAATAACCGTATAAACAGGCTGCTTGTCAAGCGACGAAAAATCAATCCCCCCCCCGCAGCAGCCTATCGCGGCGACCGCCTCCTTCACCGCCGAAGTCTTCACATGAGGCACGGCGACACCCTTACCCATGCCGGTGCTCGCCTCCTCTTCTCTTTTTATCACGGCCCTGGCTATCTCGTCGGGTTTTCCACTCCCGAGCGCGCCGGCCCGCCCCAACGCACCTGCCAGTTCCAGAATCACGCCGTCGCGATCCTCGGCCTCCAGCCCGGCCACGATCGCATCGAAGCAGACGAAATCCGAAAATCTCATTTCAACTCCTAAAAAACCGTTACAGCCATCAAACACATACGGCCGCCGCGTCTCCACCGCCGCCGATTACAAACTCAAGCACCTCGTCCGGGCCATCCATGACCCCGACCAACCGCCCACAATCAGAACCCGAAAGGCTCGATTCTACTCGCCGGTGTCCGCTATACCAGTCTCAAACTCCGGCGCACCGCCGATATGCTTGTTGTTCCGCTGCTTTTCCTTCTTACGACGCAACTGCCTCTCTAATTTGTGCATCGCAACGTCAATACACGCATACATGTCCTCGCCCGATTCTTTCACCACAAAGTCCTTGCTGTGCTCGGCGTGGACGATTATCTCAACGCTCGGCTTGCCGCCGTCGTTACCCTCGATAACCACCTCGATATGGTTGATACTGTTATAATAACGGGGGAGTTTCTCGCCCTTTTCCTGGGCATGAGCCCTCAATGCTTCCGTTATCTCAATGTGTTTGCCGGTCATGGTAAAAAGCATAAACGCCTCCTTCTTTGCTATATTGTTGACCTCTCGTAACTACTATACGCAGTCATTCTCATCCTTGTTCGACATCGCCTCAAAGGCCCGTTGCTCGGCCGGGGTAATCACACCCCCGCTTATCGTAAATCGCAACGCCTCCTCAATCGTCATATCCAGTTCAATCGTCTCATCCTTAGGCGTCATGATCACATAACCCGTAAAAGGCGTCGGCGACGTAGGAACAAAGACCGTCAGAAATTCTTTCGACGCCGAGTTCGTGATCTTCTTGAGACCCGCTCCCGTCACCAGACCAACAGACCACACGCCTTTCCGCGGGTATTGAAGCGCAACAACATCATTAAACGCCAGATTCTGCTTGGTAAGAAAGAAATCCGTGATCTGCTTGATATAAGGATAAACCTTCTTCACCAGCGGAACATTCATCAACATCCTCTCGAACATATGCCAAATCGTCCGCCCCATCACACTGGCAAGAAACGCACCGATAAAAACAACACCGATGACGGCGATAAAAAAGCCCGTTATCTTGCCGGGCCCCTCGACCCAGAAATCATGCAGAAACTCCTGCGTCCACTTGCCCTCGGATACCCACCCGATCAGCCACACAAGACCACGGTTGATATGGATGCTCACCTTGTCTTGTATGAAATGATAACACTGGACAAATATCCAGATAGTCAGGATTGTCGGCAACAGGGCTGCCATCCCCCGCAAAAAATACGTCCTGAAGTTTTTGGTAGCTTGCATATCTGCCTAACACAGTCCTTTGTGCCACGGAAAAATATATTTCGTTATCATCACGATTCTATCGCAATGCTCATTTTTAGCCTGAAAACCCACCAAACCCGGGCACAATACTTTACATCAAACCACCGCCGCCGTCAACAAAAAACTCAATTTCAGCAACCAGCAATAACAATCCACAATCCACAAATCTACAATCTACAATCTACAATCTAAAATCACAACTCCCCCTCCCGCTCTGCCGGCAGATGAGCACCCATTACATGGATCACGATCCCCGGCAATGAAGCCAGCAGAAACATAACTCGTTGACACAGGGCCAAAACGAGCGCCTGTTCGACGGTAACGCCCGGCGCCCGCGTGAAGAGAAAAACAATCCCCCCTTCCATCACACCCGCCCCCGCAGGGCTTATCGGAAGAGCACCCAGCACCCAGCCGATCGGGAAAAACACAAAATAGTATTTGATCGGAACCTCCAGCCCCATCTGCCTTCCTATCAGGCAAAAGCCTAAGATCGGCAGCGACTGGGCGACAAACGTAAGCCCGATCGCCGACAGCATCGTAAGGGGCTTTTTACAGTACAAACGAATCGCCAGAAATACCCGCTCAAAACCCGACGCCCCCCTGGCATAGGCCAAATGCAGTTTCTTCCTCCCCGCCGGATGAATAATCACCCCCGCCGCCACTGCCGCGGCAAGAACGCCCACCGCAACAAACACCCAGCGATACTGCGACAACTTTCCGGCGACATCCATATCGACCGAAAAATCCAACTCGCCCGCCTCGCCTTCAACGGGAAAAAGCACATAAAACGACACCGCCATCAATATCAGCGTAAACAACCCCACAATCCGGTCCACGAGCACACTCAGCGCCGCCTCTAATCGCTTGTGCGTATGCTTGGTTATGTACCACGCCCGCAGCAGATCGCCCCCCACCGAGCTGATGAGAATATTGTTATAGAACAAGCCCAGAAAATGTATCCTGATGCACGCGCCCAACCCGACGCTGATATGCTGGGCCCGCAGCAGCAGGCGCCACCGACAGCCGATCACAACATTGGCCAACAAGAACAAACCGATAGCCGCCGCTAAAGCCAAAAGGTCCAGTTGCCGAAACGCGATTTTGAGTTTCTCGACGTCCCAGTCGCCCAAAATGACAATCAAAGACACCGCCGCAACGGCCACAACAATGCGGACAATTGTCGAAACATGCGAGCTTTTCGACTTCGTTGAACCGTCGGCCAAGGGCATTTCCTTAAAAAAAGCTTGTCTTTTCACGTCGAAACCGCTAAAACTATCCCTGTCCGTTTCTCAAAAACATGTTGCAGCATTATTCCCACGCTGTCATTCCGACCGGAGTCCCGATGAAATCGGGACGCAGTGGAGGAATCTGTCAGAGCCGACATCGCCGGCAGGCGATTCAAATGCTGCACTATTCCTTGGAAACGGCGATGGGATATTAACACATTATTGGAGAAAAGAGAAGTGGCCGCAGACAAAAAAATTGAAGAAGGTCTGGATTTCGCACCAAAGTTCGACGCCGACGGCCTGATCACCGCAATCGCTCAGGACGCCCAAACAGGCGAAGTCCTCATGGTCGCATATATGAACGCCCAGGCCCTCAACCTCACCATAACGACCGGAAACGCCGTCTATTACAGCCGATCACGCCAAAAACTCTGGCGAAAAGGCGAAGAATCCGGCCACGTACAGAAAGTCCAGCGCATATTGGTGGATTGCGACCAGGACTGCCTCATCCTCAAGGTGGCGGTAGACCAGGGCCAATGCCACGTCGGCTACCAGTCATGCTTCTACCGGGCGCTCAAGCCGGCAGCCGAAACCCAACTCGAACTCATCGCAGAACCGGTCTACGACCCCGCCGAGGCCTACAAAAAGAAATAGCCCCAACTAAAAAACCCAACCTAAACCCCGACCGCAAACAGGAGAGCAGCATGGCCACGGAAGAACAAGTACTCGTAGTCGAACGAAAAGCAGTCGAACAAGCAGGCCTCTTCCACGGCCTGAACTTCAACATCGCCCCATACCTGAACAGGCTCTTCGCCCCCGGCATACCCAAATTCATCCCCAGACCCGAAGCCGAAGCCAACCCCGACTACAAGCAGTTGATCCCTTATGTCATCATGACCTGCAACGGCAAATACCTAACCTACGTCCGCGGCAAAAGGGCCGGCGAAACACGCCTCACAAGCAAAAGGTCAATAGGAATAGGAGGCCACATTAATCCCGTCGATCACGACACCCCACTCTTCGGCACCGATTTTAAGCAAATCTACAACACCGCAGTCCAGCGAGAAGTAGCAGAAGAAGTAGAAGTAAAAGCAAACCACACCGACCAGATAGTCGCATTATTAAATGACGACACAAACGAAGTAGGCCGGGTCCACCTTGGCGTAGTCCACCTATGGACCCTCGACACAGAAAACGTAACAAGAAAAGAACAAATGATAACCCAATTAGCCTTCATGACCCCCGCCGAATTAAACAAAGTAAAAGAAACAATGGAAACCTGGTCCCAGCTATGCCTCCAAGCAATCCACAAAATGACAAAAAACAAAACTACGTAGGGGCGACCCTTGCGGTCGCCCTCCCTCTCACGCGTGCCACGCTGCACAGGCCTCTTCCATCACTGGCTCTCATCAGATAGTACCGCCACTAAGTCATCCTCGCTAATATCCACAACCTTTCGTATGCCTCTCTTGCTGGCGGAATCCTCATATTTGAAGACATCGATAACAACAAAGAAGATCGTTTTGTTGTTGCAAGTGTACGAAGGGAAGGTCGAAGGCGACCTTGGCAACAAAAAACGGATACCGTCATTCGCAAGATTATAAATGACCATGTATCCAAACTGTTCATTATAGTCACAAGTGTACGTGTACACCTGATTAAAGCCTTTGACAATGTAAGACTTGCCTTTACTCTTCTCCGGCCAATACAATTTAGTATCGGCTATTATCCTATCATCACCAATCTGCTCCGTAACGAAATCTGGAATCCCAGACGCTGATTTCGGTTCGACGTTAAAATCTACTCCAGCATTATGAAGATACTCGTACAAATCTGCCGCTGCATTCTTCTCACCCCTTGCCGTTTCTGAAGTAATCAAATTTCGAATTCTCTCCGCATGAAACCATTCGCACCGGTGCTTGTATTTTTTCAGCAAGTATAAAATGACGTGCTGATCATCCAAATGCTCATCAATATATTCGTAGAAAGGTTCTAAGAATACTGTTCGAAAGGCTTCGAGTCGCTCGTCAACATCCCCATATCCACAACTATTCATTATTACCGTCTCACCTTGGTTCGGCTCAAGTGCCTTCTGCAACATTGCATAACCTATAGCAGCAGATTCCTCCTCTGTTTCGCCATATAGGTCCTTGTTCTCATTCAAGATAGAATTCACTGTCGCTTCCACATCATACTTATCTCCCTGGGAAGCCAGGTATTCTCTAACGCCACTTAGTAACGGCATTGAGTTTATGAAGACGAAAAACTGACGAAGAAACGGTGTAAACTGACGATACTCTGCCGAATTCAACCTCCGAACCCTTTTCTGAAGTTTATACCGAATTGTCTGCAGTGCTTTATCTTCCATATCACCACCGTCCTTGTCTATTGATCTTCTCTATTTCAGCTTCCAACCCCCTGAATGCCTTCAGAATCGCATTCCGTGCCTTTCTAACGGTATTCATGCTATCGTCCAGACGGATATTACTCTTACATCCACGACAAATAATCGTGTCCCTCAGGCGAGCTTGTTTAATCCATATCGAGTTATAGAACCCACACTGCGGGCACTCAATATCAACTTCATGTGAGTCGATATCCATATCTCCGTCAACTTCAATGCTTAGCCCCAATTCAAACACTTGAATCAACCCTCAAACACAATTTATTAGTTTTTCCCACTTAGCCTTTGCCAGACCTTCCGTTGCCACAAAAACCTAAGGATCCACACTATTCGTTCCCGATATCAAATATGCCTACTAATTAGACTTTCGCAGATTGCTCATACTTCAAAACAGCGCACTTTGCTAATCGTCGAAGGCATCAAAACGGTCCCGATTCGCGATCGGAATCCCAAGAATGCGAGTAACACCGTCCGTAGCATTTTCTGGCTTTCCTGACTCCGGCCCATACCATCCCACGCATCCTCTTCTCGGGAAATTTGCGGGATCGCCCAAATTCTTCCAGTCGTAAATATTTAACGCAAAAAAACAGCCCCATGTGTTATCATCCATTCTTTCCCACGCACATTCATATTTGCACTTTCCGTTGTAACATACAATTTCATCAAGCCTTCCAGCTCTACGGTTCTTCTTGATTGTTTCGACGATAACCGGATGATGTATAGGTACAGGGTTAAATTCGAGTTTCCCCCTAACAACCCTGCCTTCGGGTAACGGTGGGCAAAATGCATTCTTTGTGTCGTTTGGCAGGTATTCCCGGTACAACGCCGCATGAAAACCTTTGACCCATCTGGCGAGAACAATTTGCATGTTCATATCTCTTAAGACAAGTGTTGGTTGCGTACGATCAGGGATATTTTCCACCGTAACCTTAATACGCTGTTTACTTGGTTTGGGGTATTTTCCGTGCAAAACCGAAATCAACTGTCCTATCACTTCATCAGTTCTTGACTCCTTCTGGTTGCACACATCGTGTACCATTAGAATCAATGGGTTCTTTCTATCATCTTTCGAGAAGATAGCCTTTGGGGGCACATGATCTTTTGTTACTTTATCTGCATCCTTGAACGTGGTCCCACATAAATAACAAAATGGAAGCGTCCGAACGCCCCGGAACGCTTTTGCGCTTTTAATTTCTACCATCAGTCAAACCCTCATGAATAATTAAAGGGACAATTCGGGTAATTGACAGTGCCATGAACCTTTTTCGCATCTTTCCCCAACAAAACCAACAACCCACTATCCCAAAACCATCTCTCCCCATCTTCGATGGTTCAAAAAAACTCCCCAAAATAGTAAATCGTCATTCGTAAATACGCTTGCGTCCCGGCGCGCCGGGATTCAATTAAACCCCCGCCGGGCCCCCTGTCAAGCAAAAACCACATCGCCAAAGAGCCTGCCCTGAGCGTAGCCGAACGGGCGATACCACAGTTTTGCACTTTGCGATTTGACTTTTGACCTGAATCCTCCCCCCCCACCTCCTAAAACTTCGTGTCCTTCCCTCCTGACTCCTGCCGCCTGCCGCCTTAATCAACCGCTCGAAGCCCTGTCGCCCACTCCCAAAAGCAGCGACTTGACACAAATATCCTCGTCAAGTTCCTCCCAGTGCAAGCCCGTGCCGCCCCCGCTGATGATGTATTTGGCTCGTTGCTTTTCCGTAGCATTCAACAACCGCGGAAAATACGCCAGCGGCACTCCCAAGGTCCGCCCGTCGGCAAAGTCAACCCACATGCTGTCCGCATCAAATCGAACATTCTTCGCAACAGGATCACTGATTAAAGTACCCATTCCACGCGCTCCTGATTAATTCTATATTATCTTCAACAACCTTGCTCAGCATATGCAACTCCGACGACGTCATCCCGTATGAACCCGCCACCGACACATGCGGCTCCATCCAGAACTTGGCCACCTTCTCCGCCTTTCGCACATGCACATGCAGCCTGACGCCGACCACGATCGACGCAGCCGGTCGAAGCCAGAGGGTTATTGGGACAGGCTCTAAGTTACTACTCATCGGCTTTCTTTGTTCTCTTGGCGGAGGCGGTTTTGCGTGCGGTCTTTTCCTTGTCTTTGCCCGCCTTGTCTTCTTTTTTCTTCGCCGGCTTTTTTGTCGTTTTCTTCTTTGCTTTCTTAGGCTTGCCCGCCTTTTTCTTTACGGGCTTGGCTTCTTTAATATTTGCGGTCTCGAGTATCTTCTCGATGCACTTCTGCTCGCGCACCTGCATGATAAATTGCGCCAATGACCCGTCCTTTGCCAGCTCCTCACGGACTTTCGCCGGTCTGCGATTCCGCATCGCAGCGACCTGGGCGATGTGGCCGTTGATTTCCTCTTCGGTCGTGGTTATCTCCAGCACCTCAGCTATCTTATCCATCAGGAAGAATAGTTTCAATTGCTCGACGGCCTGCTCGTCGCTGCCGGCGCGAATCTGCTGCATCTGCTGATCGACCTGTTCGCGAGGCAGTCCCTGCATAAGCATATTGCTGTACTGCCTCTGCAGGATCCGTGTGGACTGGTCGGCTACGATGGCTTCCGGCAGGTCGAACTTCGTGTTGTCGAGCAGGTAGCGGTGAATCTGTTCGGCCATTGAAGCACGCGCCTCGCGCTCCGCACGCGAGCGGCGATACTCCATCAGTCTTTCCCGCAGGTCGTCTTCGTTGTCCACGCCGAACCGATCGAGAAACTCTTCATTCATCTCGGCCGGATCGAGCCGCTTGATATCCTTGACCTCGATTGTGATATCCACCTTCTTGCCTCGATACTGCTCGTTGTGGAAAGTCTTGGGCGCCTCCACGGTGGTCTTTTTTTCATCACCAACCTTGGCGCCGACAAGGAGGTCGCTGAGTCCTTCCACCGGCACCGGGCCGACAAAACCCGTTTCCCTGACGAGGACTTCGATATTGTCGAGTTTTTCGTGCTCTTCGACGCCTTCGATCTCCATCACGACATCGGCGACAATCTGATCTTCTTCTTCGACCTGTCCTTCTTCTTTGGGCGTCCAGATGCCCGCCTGGCGGCGCATGCCCATGATTTCGGCGTCGATCTCCTCATCGGTCGGCTCGACGGCGGGCTTTTCGACCTTGACGCCTTCCAGTTTAGGCAGCTCAAACTCAGGGCGGACTTCCACCTCAAAATCAAACGTCATCGAACCGGTTTCCGGCAACTCCACCTTCTCGTGGTCGATATCGGGATCGCCCAACACGTCCAGTTTGTTGGACTCGATCGCCGCCTGGCCGGCGTCGGCAAGCAGTTTCATCTTAACCTGCAGGCCGATTTCAGTGCCGAAGCGTTTCTCGATCAATCGGATGGGCGCCCGCCCCTTGCGGAAACCAGGTATCGCCGCTTCCTTGCGAAGGTCCTGATATTGCTCGTCAAGCAAGCCTTTTATCGTTTCCTCAGGAATCTCGATGGTGATTTTTTTCCTGCACGAGCCCGAATCCTCGATGGTTACAGTATTCTTATCGTGGACATTCTCCTCGGCTTCGGCGGCCTGGGGCTGATCCTGGTCAACAGCCTCGGTGCTCTCCTCTGCGGCGGCGTCGGTTTTTTCTTCGTTCTCTGCCATGTCATCAACTCCTGACTTCGTTAAAGGGATATGGATACAAACAAAAAAGGCCTTGGGAAACCGTTTTCCCTAAGCCCGTGATATTCAACAAATCAGCCCATTTGCGGGCTCCCAACACCTATGCAACCAGCGCCTGACTACCGATTTAGCCGGTACCTCACACAAGCTATATACGAGTAACATCCGGTTTCGGCCCTGCACGGTGCGGCCTGTCCCCACAGACCGCCCCGTACACCACGAATAAAGCGGGCGATGAGATTTGAACTCACGACATTCACGTTGGCAACGTGACGCTCTACCACTGAGCTACGCCCGCACAACTTCTCAAGAGTATACGTATATTGTCGAACCATGCAAGCCCTTTTTTAAGCGTAAAAACACTTTTTTCCCAAAGAAATCCCGCCCCATCCCCGGAAGGGCCTGATTCTTCGGGGTTTTGGCGGGTAGCGGCGGGCTGATCCGCCGCAGGCCCTCCTTCGGCGGGTAGACTCCCTTCGGGACACCTTCCCACCCTCCACCCTCACACAGAGCCATGTTTTTCTTGACATGGAGATTCGTCGGGTTATAATACCGGTGTATGTAACGGGGGCTGAAAGGGACATGTGAATAATGAACAGACGCGACGGTTTTACGCTGATTGAGCTTCTGGTGGTCATCGCCATCATCGCCCTGTTGCTGGCTATCCTGCTGCCGGCGTTGAGAGCAGCCAGGAAACAGGCACAGGCAGTCATTTGCCGCAGCAATCTCCACCAGATAGGATTGGCGGCGAACCTCTACGCCTATGCCTATAACAATTACATTCCTCGCGGCGCCGGCAGCGGCGGCGTTCTGTGGTTTGTGCAGTTTCTGCCCTATGTCGGCCACCCGAGCAACGACGGCGATTATCGAAATGTCAAGATCTTTCGCTGCCCGAGCTGGCCGCGAAGGGGCTTCGGTCTCAACAATGTTCCCAATTCAAAGCAGACGATCCAGTATGTGGTCAACGACTGGACCTTTGACAGTCGGAGCGATATGGTGGGTAGCAGTGTCCACAGACCCACCCGCTTGACAGTCTTCAAGAGTCCGCCGACAACCATCTACATGGCCGACAACGAAGCGGGCGCATGGAGGCCCATTATCGAGGACCAGTACAGCCCGGATATCTCCCGATTAGACATATTCAGACCGGGCCATCTTCCAACCTCCACCAGCCAGGACGTGTCAAGAGGCAGGAGAATCGCCCGCGACCGCCACAAGGAAGGCTGCAATGTGCTTTTCCTCGACTGGCATTCAGCATATATCAAGGCTGAAGATATGACAATAAACATGTGGCGCGACAAGTAAGGACTATTTTATAGATGATGCCCGGAGGAAGATGTCTCTTCTCGAGAGGTTGCCTTTTTCGTCGGCGTTTTCTTCGATCCACTTTTTCCAGGCGGATTTATCTTTTTTGAATTCCTGCTGTGTGAAGTTATTGAGAGCGATTTCGGCGACAAGTCCGATGGTTGCCGGATCGCCGGTTTTTACTTTGATCGCCGGTTCTTCCGAATCCTCAGTGTCTGTGTCAGTGTCTTTGTTTATGTATAAAAAATTCTTTATGAAGGCTCTGTGTTGGCGGGCATGGATGTGGTCTGCGAACGGATACGATGTTTCGGCAGTGATCGGCCAGTATCTTGGGTTGACCGTATAATGCAGAGGGGTTTTGTCATCGACGATTTTTGCGAGAGCCAGGAGCATTTCTTTTGTCATTTTTTTTGTGATTGAAGTGATCGCGAGATGGCGCTGTATTGTCGGTGCGTTCGGGTCTTCGATGAGTTTGCAGAAATGTTCGGGGCCTTTTGCGAGAGTTGCTTCTGCGGCGAGCATCAGGTGCTCGCCGGCGGCCAGGTAGTCGAGCCATTGCTGTTGGTTTTCGCGGCCTTGCTTTTCGAGCCGCCATTTCAGCCATGTTTCGTAATCCGGGGGGAGGTCTTCGCCGGTGACGGTCTTGAGGACTCTTTGCCATGAATTGTGATATGACTCGGCGTATTCGGTGTCTTCTGCGTCCTTTCGCCATTGCAGGAGGCAATAGTCCGTTGCCTGTTCTTTTGTTCCCTCGAAGAACAGCGGGGTCCAGCGGGCGTTAAGGACGAAGTGTCCCGATTTGAAGATGAATCCTTTTGTTTTGCAGAATAATCCTATCTTCGGGACGAGGATGTCAAGCTCGTAGAGGCCCTGCTCGTTTTGGACGAATGAGATGTTTCGATGCGTAATGTCGCAGGCTCTGTATTTGAAATCCAGGTTCTGGAAAATGTTCGGTTTCTTTGTGAAGACGCTTTTTACCATGTCCCTGTATGAGTCGAGGAGGAATTTCGAGTGGTCGGCGTATATCGCATGGTGCTGTGCGGACTCGGCGGAGGTCCCTTCGAATATGCTGCTTGTTGCTTCGATTACGGGCGCCATTGCCGCGACGATTTTTGTGCCGAGGTAGTGTTGATCTCTTTGCAAGCGTTCTTTGTCCGTCAGTGCCCGGCTTGCTTCTTCTGCAAGGTCGATAAGTATCGCCGCCTGCGGGTCGTCCAGTCCGATCAGGCCTGCGTTGTTGCCCGTTACTTCGGCGATTCGGCTTAGAGTCCGCAATTGCGCCTCGTCCGGGCCGGGTTGTTCGAGGCGTGCGACTGTGGAATCGGCGAGAAAACCGACGGTGTGTGCTATCAGGTCGGCGGATTTCTTGATTGTTTCGTAGTCGAGTTTTTCCGGCGTGTCGGTCGTGGCGTGGTAGTCTTTGTTATAGCCGCAGCAAAAAAACAGCACCGGGATATCCAGGTGCTCAAATGCGAGGTGATCGCCCACAGGTCCGACCAGTTCTGTCGCCAGCGGCAGGATTTGCAGGTTGCCGCTTTGGGCTTTTTGCATAATTTCGGCGCGGAGTTTGGGGTAATTTTCAGTACCGACGACAAAGAGAGAGTTCTCTATGACGTCGAGAAAGTCTCTGCCCAACATATCGATATTGACGACGGCGGCGATTTTTTTGCCCTCAAAGGCCTCACAAAGAGAAAATGCGAATGCTCCAAAGGCCATGCGTTCTTCGGCGTCGAAAGAGGCAAAGCACACGGTGCGTTTGGGGCCCTTGTCGGCAAGGGTCATCTGTTCGGCAATTTCCAGAAGCGCCGCGACGCCCGAGGCGTTGTCGCAGGCGCCGGGGTGGACGCCTTTTCTTCCTTTGCCCACGTGGTCGTAATGGGCCGAGAGGATTACGATTTCATCGGCAAGGTCCGGGTCGGTTCCGGGCAGAATGGCGACCATGTTGGTTCCGAATGCAAAGTCCTGTTCGTATGTTTGAACGCCCGGCCAGGGCAGGAGTCCGTAGTCTGCGAATCTTCCTGCGAGATACTCGCGGACGGCGCCCGATTCCCATGATCCGGCTTTTCGGCCTTTGAGGGCGGGTTGCGCCAGGAAATTGACATGGCCCATCAATTCCGCGGCCTCGACAGGCCTGCTCAGTTGTTCGAGGGGCAATGGCAATGAAACGCAGCCGGACAGCGACAGTGTCGCCAGAGTCAATAACAGCAGCGATGTTGTTTTTTGCATCGGTTTTTTCCGGTGGTATATCGGAGGGCGCCGGACGACCTTGAAATTGCTCATCTTATATTATACCCGTTTGTCGCGAGAAAATCCATCAAAGAAGTTTCATGTTTTGCTTGACGGGCCGTATCGAGAAGTCATAATTGCCCTACGCCGAATGTTTTTTGAGGTTCGATATGTTCGGGATGATTTCTGTGTTCCAACAAGTGGAGGCCAAACCATGACAATTCAGGTAACAAGTACTGCGTTTGCCCGGGGCGAACTGATTCCGCCCGACTACACCGCCGACGGGGCAAACATCTCCCCGCCCCTGCAATGGCGGGGTGCGCCCGAGTCGGCGGTGAGCATTGCGCTGATCAACGACGACCCGGATGCTCCAATGGGTACGTGGGTGCACTGGGTGCTGTACAATCTGCCCGGCGACACGACATCGCTGCCGGAAAACATCCCGCCCGATGCGACGTTAGACAACGGCGGAGTGCACGGCACGACCGACTTCGGCCGGATAGGCTACGGAGGCCCGGCCCCGCCAGGCGGGGCGCACCGCTACTACTTCAGGATATACGCCCTCGACTGCATGCTGGACCTGGCGCCGGGAGCAACCAAGGCCCAGGTAGAAAAAGCCATGAAGGGCCACATCCTCGCACAAGGCGAGCTGATGGGTAAATATAAAAGGCGATAATAAGAATTTTTCGCGAGAGAGACAGAATTTCTGTTCATTTGAGAAGAATTTGCTATAGTACTTAAATGGAATACAAGTTTACGGAGTATTTTGAAAAGGAAGTTCTTCGCAAGAGGCCTTACCTCAAGAAAGAATGGTGTGTAAGGGTCATGGAGAATCCGCTGAAGTCTGAACCGCAGGAAGACAACCGTTTCAGGTTTTGGGGGAAAATCGACGAACTTGAAGGGCGCTTTCTGCGTGTTATAACGCTACGGGACAAGCAAACCATACATAATGCTTTTCCTGACAGGAGATTTAAGCCATGAAACTGAACTATTACCCGGACACAGATTCATTGTATATCGATCTTGGCAAAGGAACGAGTGCTGAGAGCAGAGAAGTTTCCCAGGGAGTGGTTCTTGACTATGACGCCGGCGGCAATCTGGTCGGAATCGACATTGACAATGCAAGCAGGAAGCTTGACCTGAAGGAACTTGTTCTCAGTAAACTGCCCGCCGACATACAGACGCTGTCGGCATAAGCGGGATAACGAAGGCCCAGGTAGAAAAAGCCATGAAGGGCCACATCCTCGCACAAGGCGAGCTGATGGGTAAGTATAAAAGGCGATAAGTAAAAAATCGGCAGGGTGTCCCGAAGGGAGTCTACCCGCCGAAGGAGGGCCTGCGGCGGATCAGTGATGCAGGGTGGGGCTTGCCCCACCGAAGAACTACTTCAAAACCACTTTACCTTTGCCTGCCGTTATGGTTCCGATTCTGTAGACCTGCTCGCCGTATCTGGTCAGCTTTTTTGTTATCGAGTCGGCGAAATCCCTGGCGACGATGAGGACGTAGCCGATACCCATGTTGAAGACCCGGTACATTTCTTCTTCTTCGACGGGTCCGGCGTTTTGCAGGTAATTGAATATGCTCGGCGCCGGCCAGCTTGATTTTTGTATGACGGCGTTGCAGTTTTTCGGCAGGACGCGCGGGACATTGCCGACGAGTCCGCCGCCGGTGATGTGCGCCATGGCGTGGACGATTTTTTTTACTTTGTATTGAGCCAGAAGTTTTACAATCGGTCTGACATATATTCGCGTCGGCTCAAGGAGCGCCTCGCCGATCATTGCCCCGTCCAGCTCGTCGATTGCGTCGGTGGGTTTAAGATGTGCTTTTTCAAAGCATATCCTGCGAACGAGCGAATAGCCGTTGCTGTGCACACCGCTCGAAGCCAGACCTAAGATCACATCGCCTCTCTTCACGCCGCCGCCGTCG
>QNBS01000013.1 GCA_003644175.1 Planctomycetota bacterium
AGTTTTGTCACGCCGGCGTGAATCGCCGCGCCGAGTGCGACACATTCGTCGACATTGACGGCGATCTCGGGCGCAAAACCGAATTTCTGTTCGAGACGCTTGTGGACCATTGGGATGCGCGTGCTTCCCCCGACCAGGAGCACCCTGGTGATGTCGGCGGGTTTACACTTTGCTTCCTTCAGTATGACGTCGATGAGCAGGTCGGTTCTCGTGATGAGCGGCGAGACGGCCTTTTCGAATGCTTCGCGCGTGATTTCGAGCCGCATACTGCCGGCGGATCCGTAGAGCATCTTTTTGGCGCTGGGCCTGCGTGAAAGAGTCTTTTTCACGTCTTCGGCCTCATCTTCATATTTGGCGCGTTCCTCCTCGGAAGCGACCAGTTCGGTGTTGAACTTTTCACGATACGCCTTTTCGAACATTTCAAGAATGCTCTTATCCAGGTCGATCCCGCCTAATGCGTGGTCGCCCTGCGAGCAGACAATATTGATTTGGCTTCCCTCGATGTCGAGGATGGTCGCGTCAAACGTGCCGCCTCCGAGGTCGTAGACGAGAACTCGTCCGGAGATATTATGGGTGGTGGCGTAATAGAGGGCGGCGGCGACGGGTTCGTTGACGATGCCTATGACATTCAGTCCGGCCATGGTCCCGGCGTCCATGGTGGCCTTGCGTCGGACTTCGTCAAAGTGCGCCGGCACCGAGATGACCGCGTCGGTTATTTCGCCGTGCTCGACGGAGCAGTCCTGTTTCAGCTTTTTCAGGATGAGACTGGAGATTTCATCCGGGGACCATTCTCTTCCATCGATGTTCTTTCGCCAGCTTGAATCGCCCATATGTCGTTTGATCCATCTGACGCACCGTTCGGGGTCCAGCTGTCGCGAGTTGACGGCCTCGATTCCGACACGTATGATCGCCGAATCGGCCTCGTCGAAACAGACGGCCGACGGCGTGATTCTTTCGCCTTCGGCGTTTGGTATGATCTCGGGTTTTCCTATTGTATTCAGTATCGCAAGGGCCGAAAAGGTCGTCCCCAGATCGATGCCGGCTATGTTATTCATTTTGCTGTTCCTCACATGTTTGAGCGTTCGGGCCGTAGAGTTTGACCTGCGCACATCGAACGACCCTGACTTCCTCATCGCTAACGACATACTCATATCCCGGTTTGATGACTTTGGCGATTTTGCCGACCAGATCGAGGTCATCGGCGGCTTCTCTTGTCTTGACGGCTTCGACTTTCTTTTCGAGACCCTTGTAACGGGCGTTGGTTGCGGGTTCGAACTGCTCGACACCGCTGGATTCAAGTGAAAATACCAGTTCGTCGCGTACGTCTTCAAGGTTTTGGGTATCTTCGCCCGCTTCGGCGAGGTGTGCTATTCGCTCGTCCAGATTGTCGATGCAGCGAATGATCCTGATGCAGAAGCGCTTGATGATATTCCAGTCGTAGCCGTCCTGGAGCCGCCTGACGCGGTCCTGCTGGCTGGCGGCGTACTCGCGAATGGCTGAGACCTCCAGAGTCAGTTCGTTGAGTTCATGGGCGACGGGCGCCGTTGACATCAACGTGCTCAGCACACCTGTTCCGGTCGCCGGCTGCGGCGAATTGTCATTGTCGGAAAGAGTCGAAGCGCGGTTCCTGAGAGTTTCTCTCAGTTCGATCGCCTTGACGCCGTCCCGGGCTAATCCGAGATTGCCGAAGTAGCCGTTATCGTTTGTTGTCTCGATGGACGGTCCATCATCGCATTCGCTTAATGCTTGTGTGTTTTCGGAGTCCTTTGAAGCGAGGATCTCCGGAGCCGGGTCGTTTTGAGGCTCAAGATTCTCACCGTCGACATCCGGGGCGGCGCCTGGGCAGTGAGTTTCGTCTTTGCGTGATTTCCTGCCGGACCTTTTTCGAGGCCATTTGTTGACGTCCGCCAGACGACGGAGGCCGCGGTTCAGGGAGTATCCGATGAGGACAATCACGCCTGCCATGATGCTGATCGTGGAAGCGACGGCCAGACCGTCCCGGATATCATTTCGCCTGCGATAGCGCTCGACAGCCTCCCGCCAGTGGGGGCCATACATGGTATCGGCGAGGACAACGGGGACGGTCGTGGCGTTTGCCAGGTCGACGATGTCTGCACGAAGCCTGCCCGGCTGCTCGGCAATGAGTTTTTGCCGTATCTGAGGACCTCCGTAATCGCCGTATCCCCACGGATTTTCGATACGTTCGGCGGGCGTCAATTTGCTCCATTTGAGATACTGGTGCAGGTATTCTTCGGCGCCGCGACCGTATCGGGCTTTATGCAGGGCGGTCGTGCGGTCCTGCTGTCTGATATCCAGCAGAACTGCAGCCAGTCCTGTCATACCCAGCAGAAGCAGTATGCCTGTCCAGATGACCCATTTCTTTTTCATACTGTTTTTGCCCGCTCAATGCCGCTTTCTTGATCATTCGATAGGGAGAGACGGCGGCTATTGGTCCCGATAACAATCGCCACTTAAAATATAGAAAACGATGTCGTTAACGTCAAATCGAACAAATAAGGTCGTGGCTTTATCAGTAATTGTCCTGCCTTATCGGAAGTATTGACATATCGGTCGGCGAGAGGCGGATGGACTTTGCGGGTCTCATAATCGGGGCGGGCGTTGCAGGCTACGGGAGGTTTTGGCGATACCATTCGATGGCTTTTTCGAGTCCCTCGGCGAATTGGACCACCGGCTTATAGCCGATGACCTTTTCGGCCAGACTTATGTCCGCCAGCGAGTGTTTTACATCGCCGGGACGGGCGGGCGCATAGAGAGGCTTGACCCTTTTTCCCACGCAGCGGTTGATATGCTCAATCACGGCGTTTATCGTTATTTGTTCTCCACATGCGATATTGATCACTTCGCCGTGTGTCGCCTCAGCCTGTGCCGCCATGACGTTGGCGGCGACGACATTGTCCACATAGGTGAAGTCGCGGCTTTGCTGTCCGTCGCCGTAGACGGTTGGCGGCGTGTCTTTGAGGATAGCGCTAACAAACGCGCTGATTGCGGCGGCATATTGACTGGTGGGATCCTGGTGAGGCCCAAAAACGTTGAAGTATCGAAGCGAGACGGTTTCGAGCCCGTAGACGGCGTAAAAGACTTTACAGTAGTACTCGCCGACGAGTTTGGCGACCGCGTACGGAGAAAGGGGGGCGGCCTGCATCGTCTCGACCTTTGGAAGGGTCGGGCTTTCGCCGTAGGCCGACGAGCTTGCGGCATAGACGAAACGCTTGATGCCGGCGTCGCGAGCAGCCATCAAGAGGTTGAAAGTGGCGTCAACGCAGTGCTTGTGGGTGGTTGCCGGGTCCTCGACGCTCTTGGGCACGGAGGGTACGGCGCCCTGATGAAGGACGACGTCGATGCCGTCCATTGCTTTGCACGCGACGCCGCCGTCGCCCATATCGGCCTGGATGAACTCGATTTTGTCGATGATGCCGTCGAGATTGCGCAGGCGCCCGGTGCTGAGGTTGTCGATGACGCGAACAAAGCAGCCTTCGGAAACAAGACGTCGGCAAATGTTGGAGCCAATAAAGCCGGCGCCTCCTGTTACGAGTAATCTGTTCATAAAATCCCTTTCTCAGTGCTTTTATCTTTGCGAAAGTTTTCCAGCCTATGTAGTTCCTGTTGCGGAAACAACATTTGTCATTCCCGCGAAAGCGCCGAATCCAGACTACGCATACTGTATCCGGCGCTTTCGCGGGGATGACATCGGGTATTTTTTCTTTCCGCAACAGGAACTATGTAGCGGCGGGCTGGAGACGGCCGCTGCGCTCGTACTTCTGGTACGATTTGTATATCTCCTGGAAATAGCCGCCCTTCCTGGCCTTGACGCGCATCAGAACGGTTCCGACAACGGTTGCGTTGATCTCGCGGAGCTCCCGCAGTGCACGTAGTGCGGCCCCGCGGTGCGTAGTTTCAGCATTGAAGACCAGTATTGTGCCGTCGGCCTGGGCGGCGAGCGCCTTGGCGTCGCTGACAAGGAGCGGGGGGGAATCGATAATGATGTAGTCGTACACGTCGCGGCGCCGCGCCAGCAGGTCTCGCATTGCGGCGCCGCCGAGCATCTCAGCGGGACTTGCCGGAACAGGGCCGCTGTCGATGATGTCAAAGTTCTCAATTCCGCTGGATCGCACAAGACCGTTGTCGACCTGACATTGGCCTGTGAGATAATTGCTCAGACACCAGTCGGGGTCGGGAGGCGAGCCATTGGCTCCCGGAAAGAGCGTAACGGTCATGGGCCGTCTGAAGTTCGCGTCAATGAGCAGCACCTTGCAGTTTTCGGCAACGAGGATTGTGGCAAGGTTTGCGGCGATGGTGGTTTTTCCGTCGCCTCCGGCGGTGCTGGTGATGAGCAGTACTTTCTTGTCTTTGCCTCTTCCGGAGTGCTTTAGATTGGCTCTGAATTGCCGGTAGCCTTCGCTCATGATTGAATATGGAACGCGTCGCACCACGTGTGCGAGATCGACGCTGCTGACCTCGGGATCTTCGTCGACATGGCAGATCATGCCGAGTAGCGGGGCCCGCAGGTGCTTTACGACGTCGCTTGGACTTCGCACGAGGTCGTTGAGCATCTCAATGGCAAATGCCAGTCCCAGTCCGGCGAACAGCCCGAGAATGAAGCCGCCCGGCAAGAAGACCATGAGCTTGGGGAAACTCATACCGAGGGGCTCTGGTGCATGCCATGCGAGTTTCACCTTTGATAACTGGGGGTCTTCCAGGAGCGTGGTCAACCTCTCGATGTGGGTGGTCATTTCATCGAGTCTTGCCTGCTTTTCATCGCGTTGCACAGTAACATCGGAGTACTCGGCGCGGACCTTGCTCATCTCCTTGTATTCAGCCCGTAACTGCTGGAGGTGTTTTTTTTGGGCTTCGAGTTCCGCGCTCATTGCGATGGCCTGGTCGCTTGCATTTCGATAGTTTGCCTGTCGGATGATGTCCGCGATCTCGGCGCGTCTTTCGTTCAGATCAGCCCGCCGCTGCTTCAGCGCATCGGAAACCTCTTTGACGCGTCTGTGATTTTCGCCGAACCGCGTCAGCAGTTCGGCGAGCAAGGGTTCGAGCATTGCGATACTGTCTCTCATTCTCCTTGCGATCGGGTCCTGTTCAGTCTGTTCTGTGACGATTTCATCATAGTCGCCCTCGGCGCGTGCTTTGAGGATTTTGACGTCGGCGACAAGACGAGTGATTGCGTTCTGGAGGTTAGCGAGGTCGGTTTGCTGGGCTCCGAGCGTATCGCTGAGATAGTCGCGGAAGGTGCCTTCTCCGAGGTTCCCGAAAGGGGTTCCTTCGCGTATTTGCTTCAGTTCATTGAGGGAAATATCCAGAGCCTTTTTAAGCTTTCGCTCTTGGTCGCGGCGTTTGCTGAGCTGATTGCTGAGGTCGGCGGTGGCTTCGTCTCTTTGCTGGGTGAGGAAAAGATCGAGCATTTCATTGACAATGAGTCTTGACTCTGCCGGGCTGGAGGTGGTCATAGAGACGATGATGTGGACATCATTTCGAGGCGCGCTGGCGACAAGGCCTCTTTGCAGTATCTTCATAGCACGTGCGTGGTCTGTCCTGTTGCCCTTGACAAATTGCTTGAACCACTTTGTTTTTCGGATGCTATCCTTGCTCAATAACTCCTGGAGGGTGCCGAGGCTCTTCATTCTGCTGATTTTTGAATTCCTGAACTGGTCGTAAATATCCTTGTTGCCGGCGCCGGTGGCAATCTGCAAAGGGTCGGTAATCGCCGGAGGGAGGACTTGAATAGCTCCGACTGCCGTGTAGCGGGGGCGATATTTCATGAGCAGGTACCAGGATCCGGTCCCCAGGACGGTACCCAGGATAGTGAGTGCGGCAATGAGGAAGACATGGCTTCTCAAGATGCCCAGGATTTCCCTGGGCGTCAGGGACATTTGCGTCGGTAGAGGCGGTCTGCCGGCGACGGGCCTTACTGTCGCGGCTTTATTTGTCGGTTGCATCTGTGCTGTCATTCTATATCATTTCCTAACATACAAATATAAACTGTTGGTTTTCGCAGCTATCGGGAAACCCTTTCTATTGCCTGGGTAAGCCGGTCCTTGTCTTTTGGCGTTATCGTATCGCCGCCGATTTCTATCGCCTGTTGGTAGGAAGCGGCGGCCAGTTCGTTTCGTTCGAGACCTTCCTGCGCCATACCGAGGTGTCTGTAGACGTCCCATGGTACGGCGGTATTATTAACTTCATACAGTTGAATAGCGGACTGAAGGAGTTCTTCGGCCTTGGTGAACTTGCCGTTCTTGCAGAGAGTATACGCATACGTGTCCATGAGATTAGGGTTGTTTGGTGCGCCTGTATGGGCGCGAGCGCCGTATTCTTCGGCCTTGTCAAGCTGTTCATTGTTTTCCGCCAGCAGATACGCCAGATTGTTCAGCATCTGCAGGTTATTGGGTTGATCATCCAGCATCTTCTGGTATTGTTCGATGGCCTGCAAGAGGTAGTTTTTGTCGGATGTTTTTACGTATGCCTTGACGAGGGTTTCCGCCTTGAACATGGAATACCGGGCATACGTCGATTCTGAGGGGGTGGCGGCGGCCATACATTTTTCGATGTGTCGCAGCGCCTTATTGTATTGTTCATTTTCCTGGGCGAGATAGAACGCGACTATGTTTGCAACGACCGAATCGGGGGCGGCCTGGAGTTTGGAGGCGACCCATTTGTCGACCTCAGCGGCGCCGACGGTCTGCGTCATGTTGCGCACGGTACTGATAATCGGCGCGTCATCATTGCCGTATTTCTCCAACGCCTTATGGTAGTATTGCACGGCGAGGTCCCTGTTGCCCATTTTTGCATGGCTCTGGCCCATCTGGGCGTAGGCGATCGAACCCAGGCCGGGCGTGTCGATATACTTTGAGGCGAAGTTCAACACGTTTTGATATTGGCCTTGTATCAAGAGCACATCAAGGTAAAAACCGAAAATAGCGGTAGAGGACTCATCGATTTTCTCTGCTTTCTCTGCTATCGCCCATGCTTGCTTGAGGAGCTCTTCGGCCTTCCGGAGGTTCTTTTCGCCAAAATAAAACTGTGCGGCGCGATAATACCACAGTTCAAGATCGGGATACTTGGCGATGCACTCATCGTAAAAGGTCCGCAAGGCGTTTTTCTGTCTGGCTTCTTTGTATAGTTCTTCGAGGGTTGTTCTCAGACGGGCCGGCGCGCCTGGGTCGGAGATTGCACTTCTGAGTTCACCGATGGCGGCTGCTATTTTCTTGGTCTGACGGTAGGCATCCGCCAGTTCGAGACTGATCGCGGCGTTTGGGCTAATTTCTTTGCTTTTCTGAAGATCGGAGACTGCCTGGGTGTAATCACGGCGGCGGCGGTTGATATTGCCCCGGAGCCGCCAGGCGGCGGCGTTCTCGCCGTCAATTTCGAGAATGCGATTAACCAGAACGAGAGCTTTATCGAGTTGCCCCCGGAACATGGCGACCCGTGCGTTGAGCATCCGCCCGCGGAGTTCCTGCGGATTTCGCTCTGTAAAGGCGGCGAGTTTGAGTTCAGCTTCCTTCATGAGACCGGCATCGAGGTACATCTCGATCTGGAAGAGTTGATTATCGACGGTGTTTTCGATATCCAGAATCTGTTCACAATATGTGCGTATGCCATCCTTGTCGCCGGTCAACCGGGCCACCGAGGCGAGTCCGCGAAGGACGGTGAGGTCCTTTGGGTCCTGTTTGTGGAGCTTATCTAATACCCGTGCGGCCTTTTCATAACGGCTGTCGCGTACATAAAACTGCCAGAGGACGTCGTCCTTTCCGGCTAAGATCGTTTCCGCCTCGTCCTGGCGACCGGTCAGTCGCAGGAACTCGGAATATTGATGCTGGACAGTCTTGTTGTCGGGTTCAAGGGCAAAGGCTTTTTCATAGGCCGAGCCGGCCATTTCGAGAAGGCCTGCCTCTTTTTTGTCGTCGGGTTCGTTGCGGCTCATCTTCATCGCCAGATTGGCCAGCAGCAAATGGTTGGTGACGTTGGGAGCCTGCTCCTGGAGGAATTGAAATCTCGCCAATGCCTCATCAGGCTGCCGGTTGCTTCTGTATTGGGCATAGAGACTTTGTAAATTCCAGTCGTTGGTGTTCAGGGCAATTGCTGCGCGAAGAGCCTGTTCGGTTTCCTGCTGCTGCTCGGTTGAGAGATCATGGTTCAGACGTTTGTTACGCTCGTGAAGGACCAGCACCCTCTGTCTGGCTATGGTTATGTCCAGAGGGTTCATTTCGGCGGCGGTCCGGGCGTCTTTAATGGCCTCATCGAAGTTGCCAATGGCGTTATTGATGCGGCTGCGCAGATAGTATGCACGGGCGAAAACCGGTTTGCTCTTCAAACACATTTGGACTCTCTCAAGGGCCTGATTATAATCGGCCCGGGCAAAGCTGAGCATTGCGAGATAGAAATTACCTTCACAGCCATCCAGATTGTTCTGACGGACCTTTTGCGCCATTTGTTCGGCCAGTTCGAAATCTTTCTGTTCCCCGAGAAGAGCCATGTCGAAAAGTCCGTTGATAGCCTGTTCATCGTCGGGGGCGACATCGAGCGCTTTCTTGTATTCATCGGCGGCCTGAGCGTACCGGCCCAGGAGCCGATAATGTCGACCGAGAGAAACGGCTCGCTGCCGCGGATCGGAGATTTCGGAAGTTACCTCCAGGGTTATCTCGTTGAATCTGTCGGAGGGGATGTTAAGGGGGTCCGGTTCGAGCAGACTCCGCTGAAATATCAGCGCGTTTAGATTGTCGGCGTTATGGGCGAGATACTTTTCCACGAGCACCTTTGCGCGATCGGGTTTGTTTTGTGTGAGATAGTTCTCGCAAACAGCCCTGACGATACTGAGCCTTACCTCCTCCGGATGTGTGCCGATGAGTTCATCGAGCATCTCGGCTCTCTGGCGGCGGTATTGATCCAACTGCTCTTGTTGTTCGGAAGTTAGAGGGTTTTGCGTTTGCAGTTGAGTCATGCGTATGGCTCGCGCATGCACGAGAGAAAGCCGCAGTCTTTTCGTCTGGGGGTCGTCGGGGTCCATTGCCCCAAGTATGTCGGCGGCTTCGTCGAACTGTCCCGATCCACGGTAGGCGGCGACTTGAATGCTTCTGCTTCGCTGATTGGGAGCGGTTGCCCGTTCGTAGACCTGCGCCACTGAAACGGCATTGCTCCAGTTCTTAATCCTGAGAAGCAATTCTGCGTACTCAAGCAGGAGCTGCGGCTTTGAGGGGGCGATGCCGATGATAGCGTTCCTGAGAAACTGGAGACGGCTTCCTGTTTCCGGGTGGTCCCTGAAGGCCAGGGCCAGCATATAGGACAACCCTGCGTTGTCGCCCTGTGCAACATTGAGCTGCTCGTAAGCATAGTACATTTGCCGGATGGCCTTTTCGTTGTGTCCGCGCGCCAGATCAAGGATTCCGGCCCACATGATTGCATGAATGTTGGTGCTGCTGCCGTACATCTGCGTGAGCTCATGAACATTTTGTTCGATCTTCGCCGCCAGTAAGCGATTCTTTTCGTCGTCGTTGTCCTGAAGGGCCTGGAGCGCCTGCTCGACATATATTCGCGCCAGGAAGGTATGCAGCGTAAGCCGATTTATCTGATTGATGTTTTTCCTTGGTCCGGAAACGTTCTGTGCATCGGGCAAGGTCAATGCCGCATTGGCGATATCGAGGGCCGCCTGAAACTGAATATCGTCGGACAGGGAGGACTTGGTATAGTGCAGGTTGATGGCTGATAATGCATATTGGATGTTTTGATTGTCCAGCTTCATCGCGCGTTCTATTGCATCAACAGCCTTGTCGATTTGATTGCTGAATTGATAGTATCCCAAAAGAGAGGCCCATGTCGCCTGATCGCCGGATTGATAGTGTCGCCAAAGTGAGGCCCATGCCGCTTGATTGCTGAATTGATAGTATCGCGAAAGTGAGGCCCATGCCGCAGCGCTGGAATCGAATTTGCCGGCGAGTGCCTGGAAATCCGGTTCGAGGGCCCGCACCTTCTCAATGTCGCTTTGGATCGCGTCCATTCTCATTTCAAGGAGATTGATATGGGCATGGACATTATCGGGCAACACTTCAACGGCTTTCCGGAGGACATCCTCGGCCTGCCGGGCGGCCTCTTCTGCGGCGTTGGAGTAACCGGCGGCGCTTCTGATATCGCCTCTCAAGACGATCGCTCGGGCGAGGTGCTTGTAGATATCAACATCATCGGGCGTCTGCTCCAGGAGAGTTTCAAAATCGCCGATGGCCTCATCGAGACTTGCGGCGAGATCCGTCGCCTGACCGCTTGCAGCTAATTCGAGCGAGGCCCGGGCTTTGGCTTTCAATACAAATAGATCGGGTGGCTTGTTCTGCTGCATCATGATCTGTATCAATCCGTCGCTGCCGTCGGATTCTGTGCCGGCGGCTTGTTCCTTGACCATTGACCATACCGCCGAATTGCCGACGTTTGCGCTGTCATAGAAATAGCGCAGGAGTTCCATCCTGGCGGTGACGTTTACCGGATCGAAACGGGTTACGGAATACCACACCCGGACGATCTTTTCCCAGTTGGGCGTGTAGAATTCATTATTAGTATTGCGGTAAAGATCGGCAAGCTCAAAAAGGATCTCGATCTTACGTGCGTCATCCTTTGCGTACGCGACGGCACGGCCGTATTTGCCAAAGACATAGGCGTAGGCCTGGCGACCCGCCTCCAGGAGTTCTTCTGTTTCCTGCTGCCGATCGGGGTCCGTCAGCATCTGTCGGTACTGAGTCAGTTGAGTTTCAATTTCGCTGAGGCGCTTGTTCGCCAGGCTAAGGAGTTTGTCGGGATCCCTTCCCGCCTGCCACCGCTGGAAGACGGCTGCTGCTGCGACGGCAAGAACAGCCAGGATAATTATGCCTGATATTGCGATTTTCTTGTTTAACTTTTTCTTTGCCATTTCTTTTCCTGTCAACGCTTTATAAAACCCAATAACTACTTGAACTTCATTGAGAATCTGCAATCGGACCGGCGGGGGACTGTTCGGACTGATTTGCCTTTTCCCAGTCGGGCCAGTGTTCGGTTTCGAGCAGCGGCAAGAGCACAGAGATGAGTTTTTCGCTTGCGCTGAGGACATCGGCCTTGTTGCCGTAGATCATACCGCCCGAGCCGACTCCATAAAACTTCCATTCGACTTTCGAAAAGTATGAGTATGTTCCAAAAAGATTTTCGCCCATGACTGCCCTTACACCGGTGCGGCTGCTGGCGAATTTGCCGTTGGCTTTGAAAAAGTACATCACACCGTATTTCAGATCGGACACCCAGATATTGCCGTTCTTCCTGGAAAAGATCAGATATCTGGCGCCGAGTTCGGGTTTGCCGCTGTTTGTCCTGAGCCCCGCGACTTGTGCCGGGTCGAGGTCGAGCGACAGTGTAACCGCCTGACGTGAAAACAGTTGATTGCCGGCGCCGGTGAAGCATTCTTCCGGCACGTGGGGCACCCTGTCGGGGTCGCCGGTGTAATAGGTGATAAAGAGCGAACAATATCGCGTGGGACTCAGGGCCTCGGCCTCGGTGTCCTCGAGTTCCCACTGAATGTAATCTTCGGTGCCGAGGGCTTCGAGTACGTCGTGGTTGCCTATTTTTGCCTTGCGCCTGACTCGGTAGGGGGCCAGCTTGCTTTCATCCAGATCATCAAGCGGTTTGCGCAGCGGTATGGCCAGCTTCTTGAACTTTGCACCCGACCAGTCAATGGCGGCCTCCTTGAATCCCGCCGCCAGCACCAGCACGGCCAGGCAGATGAGAAAAGGAAGCTGGATATATGGCTTAATGATCTTATTCATAATTACCCTGATAGCGCCTTTGCCTCACACATGTTCAGTTTCTTCGGCGTACAATAACATTTTTCTGCATCTGAGCCTCGTCGACGAACAGATTGGACATGAACCACGCAAGGCCGCCGTACAATCCAAAAGCAAGAGGCAGCATGCCCATGCCCAACAGATCGTGGTATAACCCTTGAGCATATTTGGGGTCCCCGAGAACATATATAAAGCCGGTAACGGTGACGCGAACGACGTTGCAAAGTATGGCTATCGGTATGGTGCTCGCCAGCAGCACCAGTCGCTGCCAGACAGGTCGATAATGCAGGTACGCCATGGCGACGCCCAGAGCAAGGAACGCCATCAAAAGGCGCATTCCGCTGCAGGCTTCTGCGACGTCCAGGGGCGGGTCCATCTGCTTGCCGTTGTAGATTACATCAATGACCACGCCGCCCGCCGTTGCTTCCAGGCCGCGAACCATACTCAGCAGAGCCGACGCTATCCTGGCTGCAAACATTCGCATCGGTATGGTCAAACCAGTGTAAACCCTGTCGGGCAGTTTTACGGCGAATACCAGATATATGATCGGCAGCCAGGTGTATTGCACGAGCTCCCAGCCTCCCAGAAACAGCACCGTGGCGCCGATTGCCGCTATCAGAGTCAGCGGCTGGAAGTAGCCAATGTGAAAGTAGACGACATTGAGGGTGTAAAAGATAAAACAGCCGATAAGCAGCACCAGACCGAGATAACTGACCTTCGGTTTCAATGTTACAATATCCCGGGTATGCCGACTAAGAAAGTACAGGCTAAACAGCGGAATCAGGAAGCCGTGCGACCAGCTCGGATCAGTTGCCCATCGATATACGACGTTGTCGATTTCAAGGCGGAAAAACCACCACAGAAGAAGCGCAATGAGGGTGATCTTGACGTATACACTCGGATCAAGCGAACGCCAACCAATCCTCTCTTCTTCCGCAACCTTGTTGCAGGTTGCCATACCATCACTCATACATCACTCATACATTGCTCAAACCGAGCGGTTAAAAAATACTGTCGAACGAAACGTGTCCTGGGAACGGATCATTGCCCAGATCGCGGTTTGCGAAATTACGGTCATAAATGAATCCGAATCCATACGTGGCCCGGAAGGCGTTTCTCAGCACCGCCTGCCATCGGCTTATGCCGTGCGTGCCCACGTTTATCAGATCAAAGGGTTTTATGAAAAAGTCGGGCTGTTGTCCCTTGGCGATCTTGTCGAGGTCGACCATAACGGTCTCTTCCTGCATGAGGCCTGCCTTGTTCGTTCCTATGCGACGCACGACTTCCACCTTCTTGGGCCAGGCTAACGGTCCGAGCCCGCCGGCCATGGCGATAGCCATCTTGAGGGTTATTGGGCGTCCGGTGAGATTGATCAGACCGCGATTGTTGACATTGCCCATCACCCAGAACTCGCCGATTATGTCAACGGGAACGGAGATTCGGTCGCCCGGGCGAATAATGATGTCATAACGAGGGTCGCCGCTTTTGAGGCGATCTACCGGTATCCTAATGACGCGCGTCCTGACGGCCCCGCGGCCAACCTGCCCCCAGCCGTACTCCCCGGCGGCGGGCTCCTGCAAAGTTAGGGCGTCCGGGCCGACCTGCCGGCTCGGCTCAGTGGAGGCCACTTCAGGCGGCGTAACGGGCGCGACGCCGCCGACACGCATGGGAATCCATTTGCCGTCTTCAAAGACCCACTCTACGCGAGCGATGTCCGTTGGCTCAGGTGTATCCTCGTCAACGCCGACGGCCTCATCCGTCCGGACCGGCGACTCTTTCTCCATCCGAAGCTCCAGGGGCAGAGCCATTTCTTCGAGTTCTTCTTCGGTCGCCAACTCGGTGGCGGCGATGAGGATGCCGCCTTTGTTCTGCAAGTTGCCGGCGTAAGGCTTAATAAGCTCAAGCATATCTTCTTCACGGATCTCGGGTCTCTTTTTCGTATCCTCGGGTTCGATGGGCTCGAAATGGATACCGCCGACATCAACCTTGTCGGGCGGCGCCTTGCCGACAGCCTGTTCGGGGTAGACGGCTTTCGAAGCAATCGCCGGCTGGACCGGCTGCTCGGTTACGGGAACATCGCGCGAGACGTAGATGTAGCTTACATTAAACTGACCGACATCGCCGGCGAGTGCAATGGCGTCGGTGAGGCGGAATGTGTACCGCGGGATGGAAAACCTGCCGGACTGGGTGACGCCCTGGCCGTATATGGAGAATATGCGGCTCTCCGACTGAATGAGCACTACGGTAACCGAGGGGTCTTTGAGGATGCCGGGAGAGAGAATGTCTTTGATTTCCTCTTCGAGCTTGACTTCGGTAAGGCCGGCGGCGTGTATCAGACCGACGTCGGGAATCGAAATTTGACCTGACTCGGTTACGACATAGTCGTTGACGAAAGGGATGCCCTCCTGGCGCAACTCGTAAATGGATATGCGCACGACATCGCCGGCGCCGAGGACGTAGTCACGCTCGTAGTCGATGAGGTCGGCAGGTTTGGGGGCTTCTGCGCCCGCGTAAGTGGGATCGGGCTCATCAGCGACACCCAGCGAGTCGAGTATGACATTGACGACAGGGACCGGACGGAAACGACCTGTCTGGGTCGGATCGAGGATATCGTCGGCGCAGCCGACACAGAACACTATCAGCAATGACAATGTCAGTCCATACAATGCAGCCTTCAATGCAGTCATCGCAGTCATCTTTCTTCACCCATAAAACAATACCTGTAATGTTGAACCTGCCTCGGATACCCGGCTGCAACCGCGGCCGGCACTTTCCATGTCAACCGGCGTTTTTCATCCTGTTAACGCGTATCCTTCCGGACGGCTCGCGCCTGGAATAAGCGCAGACAGAACCACAATTCTATCTGATTCTTCGGTCTGCAGAAGACATTGCTTAACCTTTTTCCACGCGGCGATGCTGACCTTAGGGAGATTTATGTACACCCTCACCGCCATGCGAAATTATCGGACACTGCAAATCCGTCACAGAAGCCTGCCGCTTCGTCGTGCGACACGGAGCTATCCGTGTGGCGTCAAAGCCGATAAAACACAACCTCGCGACATAAGTACTTGTGGCTGCATTGCTTAGGGGACGGATTTCCCGGCGCATACCGCCCAACAATATAGGCGCATGCCAATTCTACTGTCAGCCGCCGGATTTGTTCGACTTGAGAAACGTCAAAGGAACGGCTCATCCGCAAAATCCTATAAACCGGATAAGCCCTATTTAGGCGCCATAACCATTGTCATTCGCCGGCCAAGTTTCTTGGGTTCCCGCTCTATTTTCCCCACACCTTCGAGGGTCTCGAGTATCTCGTTGAACATCTCAAAACCGTGGTCAAGGTGCATCATCTCACGGCCGCGGAACATGATGGTGAACTGAACTTTGTGCCCCTTTTCGAGAAATTTGGAGGCGTGATTTACTTTGATGGCGCGGTCATGGTCGTCAATTTTCGGTCTGAGACGGATTTCCTTGAGCGTGACCGAATGCTGCTTCTTCTGGTTCTGCTTCGTCTTCCTCTTCTGTGCATACAGCCATTTGCCGAAGTCCATGATCCGGCAGACGGGCGGCTCGGCGTTGGGCGAGACTTCCACCAGGTCCAGGCTTGCCTCTCGCGCCATCGCCAGCGCCTCATGTGTTTCAACTATACCTATCTGATTGTTTGATTCGTCAATCAGCCGAACAGGGCTGACGCGAATTCGGTCATTTACTCTGAATTGCTGCTTACTGATCGCTTATCACCTTGCC
>QNBS01000014.1 GCA_003644175.1 Planctomycetota bacterium
AGGCCTGTAAAGAGATGAACGACTGGCTCAGACGGGTTCGCTGCCTCAGCAACACCAAAGACTGGTGGCCGATACTGGCAGCCAAGCTGCGCGGGCATTATCAGTATTATGGTGTCAGTGGCAATTCGACAATGATTGGGCAATTTGGCTATGTGACGAAACGGTTACTGCACAAGTGGCTCAATCGTCGCAGCCAGCGGAAGTCATTTACATGGAAACAGTTGGATGACTACCTGGCCCACTACCCATTGCCTCGCCCGCGAATCGTGCATAATTTGTACCAACCGTTGCCGTAAAAGTGAGATTGACTGAAGAGCCGTGTGCAGGAAATCTGCAAGCACGGTTCTGTGAGGGGCATTGAAGTCGGTCATAAGGTAAAATAGTGTGGCACTCTTGACACCGAAAGGCAAGAGAAACAGAGAAAACAAATGATACCTAAGTGAAAGACCATAGTATGTCTACTCGACCAATTCCAGCCAGGCCCCCAATCCACAATATACAATCTACAATATACAATCTACAATATACACCCCCCAGCCGGAAAACTACCAACCAGATTGGACTTATCGCCTGACAGTTGATACAATACCGGGAGGTTGTTATCAATCATTTGTTGTTTTTGGATCAAGGAGAAAGGTAATATGATGAAGAAAACCCCACTTTTGACCGTCGGCCTGCCGGCTGTAATGCTCTTGGCCTCCCTGTCGCCGGCCGAGGTGCGGCTTCCTGCGGTGATCGGCTCCAACATGGTCTTGCAGCAGCAAAGTGAGGCGCCACTATGGGGCTGGGCCGATCCCGGCGAGAAAATCACCATAAGAGCCAAATGGAAAAAGGGAAGAGCCCGCGCCAAGGCCGATGCCGACGGCAAATGGACCGCGTTTCTGACCACCCCAAAAGCGGGCGGCCCGTACACAATCAGGATCAAGGGCGCCAACACAATCAAGCTGGAAAACGTCCTTGTCGGCGAAGTCTGGGTCTGTTCGGGGCAGTCCAATATGCAGTGGTCCGTGAGCAACTCGAATAACTCCGCAGAAGAAATCGCCGGCGCCCAATACCCCAACATCCGCCTGTTCTATGTTAAGCGCAAAGTCGCAGATACCCCTCAGGACGATTGCGAAGGCGCGTGGCGGGAATGCTCGCCTGAGACCATACCGGAATTCTCGGCAGTGGCGTACTTCTTCGGCAGAAATCTGCACAAGCAGCTCGATATTCCCATCGGCCTGATTCACACCAGTTGGGGCGGCACACCCGCAGAGGCATGGACCAGAAGACCCATCCTCGAGGCCAACGAGCAGTTCGCACCGATAGTCCGGCGTTATGATAAGATGGTCGCGGCCTACCCGAAAACGCTGGAGGCGTACAATAAGAAGCTTGCCAGGTGGACGGAAGCATCCAAAAGGGCTAAAGCCGAAGGCAAGCAGCCGCCTGGCAAGCCGCGTCCGCCCAGAGGACCCGGCAACCCGCATACCCCCGGCGGCCTTTACAACGCAATGATCGCGCCGCTGATCCCATACGCAATCAAAGGCGCCATCTGGTACCAGGGCGAGTCCAACGCAAGCCGGGCATACCAGTATCGCACGCTGTTTCCCGCCATGATCAAAAACTGGCGAGATGACTGGAAGCAGGGCGATTTCCCCTTCTACTTCGTGCAGATCGCCCCGTACAAAAACCAGAACCCCGAAATCCGCGAAGCGCAGTTAATCGCCATGAAGAATACCGCAAACACGGGAATGGTCGTAACCACCGACATCGGCAACCCCGACAATATCCATCCCAAAAACAAGCAGGATGTCGGCAAGCGCCTGGCCCTGTGGGCGATGGCAAAGACCTATGGCCGGCAGGACATTGTCTACTCGGGCCCGATCTACAAAGGCATGAAAGTCGAAGGCGACAAGATCCGCATCTTCTTCGACCACATCGGCGGCGGCCTCGTCGCAAAGGATGGCCCACTAACGCACTTTGCCATAGCCAAAAAAGAAGGCGACTTCGTACCGGCAACCGCCGTCATCGACGGAGACACAGTTGTAGTATCAAGCGACAATGTAAAAGAACCCGCCGACGTACGATTCGGATGGCAAAACACCCCAGAGCCAAACCTCTTCAACAAGGAAGGCCTGCCCGCATCACCGTTTAGAACCGACGACCGAAAAGGAATAACCCACGGCATCCTGTAAAAACTCATAATAGCAATAAACGTAGATCAATAAAGTTGACGACTGGCCGAAACCCAAAAGCAACGCACCATGCGCGGCGCGCAAAAAAGGAGCCGTTCCTCCGAACCGGCCCCTAAAAGTACCTTCGCAGGTACGTAATATCTGTTTTTCCGTGATGCAATTTACCTCAGCAGCCTGATATAGTCCTTTCTCTTGCAATGGACATGCCACAAAACAGGCAAGGTTTGCCCCGGCGACCCTTCGCTTAGATAACTTATTCTCTTAAAAGTACTTATAACCACCAGACGCCGAACCGCGACGGTCAAAATAACCCTCCGCCGTGAATCCGGGTTGTTTTTTTTCAACATGCCCCTCCCCCCGGCGACAAAGCACAACCTGCAGAACTTCGTAAGGCCTTATGGGACAGCAGATTCGGCAAATGTTTAAGAAACGCAACACGATTGTTTACTTTATGCAAGGCGCCTCATCGCCGGCGCCCCAAATCCCGCCGGCGCCGTGGCAGCTTTGCCCTTTGAGATTGCGACAATAAGGCTCCAATTGGACGGAGGCAAACAGCCCGCCGGCGACGGGTATGCAGACATGTGGGGGCGTTTTTTTTAACTGAGCGGTTGCAGAGGTCGATAAGTGTGGATGCATCGTATGGGGTTTCTTGTTGATTGGGGGACAACTGCGTGGAAGAGCTTTTCGACAGCAGGTCGATCTTGAAGTCGAGGCCGGGCAATGCCGGTCAAGCTTGCCAACCATCCGATACACTGCATCGACGCGCCGCGTGCGGTTTGGTGATTGGGCTGGCGTTGTCGGTTCTTGTGTCGGGCGCCTTTGCCGGCCAGACCAAGTGGCAGGCGCAGGAGGACGCCGAGTTCGGTCTTTTCGGGCTGCCGTTTGAAGAGGTCATGGATATCGAGGTGATCTCGCCGACGCGTGAGGCCGGCCAGGACGTGTTTACGTCGCCGGCGGCGATCTATGTGATCACACAGGAGGAGATACGGCGAAGCGGGCTTGACATACTGCCGGAGTGGTTTCGGCTGTCGCCGGGCGTGCATGTCGGGCATATCAATGCCAACACATGGGGTATCGCGATCCGCGGGCTTAACGCCGAGTTCAATAACCGGCTTCTCGTCCTGATTGACGGGCGGAGCATCTATACGCCGCGATTCGGGGGCGTGGATTGGGATATGCACAATCTGCCCCTCGACATTATCGACCGGATCGAGGTGATTCGCGGACCCGGCGGGACGCTGTGGGGCGCCAATGCATTTGACGGCGTGATTAATATTATTACCAAGCCGGCGTCGGAGACACAGGGCAGTCTTTTTTCAGCCGGCGGAGGCAGTGAGCATCAGGCGAGCACGGTCGGGCGGCACGGGGGACGGATCGGCGATGACGGCCATTATCGTGTATACGGGATGTATGACATCTACGACGATCTGAAACTGTCCGGCGGTTCCGACGCCGCCGATGAATGGTGGTCGGGTCGATGGGGGTATCGGCTTGATTTCGGCGGAGACGAAGACGCCGACAGGTTCACGCTGCAGGGGGACTTTAATTACAATCGGCGGCACACCGCGCCGCCGTTTCTGGTAGCGCCTGATAAGGCAGAGGCATATGGGACCAATGTCCTGGGGCGGTGGACACGAATTCTGGACGATGATTCAGAACTTGCACTACAGGTATATTATGACATGACCGATCGCAAGGGCTTCATTGTGGAGGAGGAGCGGCATGTAGGCGATATTGAGTTCCAGCACACCTTTGTTCCCGCCGAAGGCCATCGCATGGTTTGGGGCGTCGGCTATCGTGTGGACAGCGACGATGTGAGCGACACAGCGTTGACGGAAGTCGGCCAACCACGAAAGACGAGACAGACGCTCAGTGCGTTTGTGCAGGATAGTTTCTATCTTTCGCCTGACTTGCTCAGGCTTATTTTAGGCTCGAAATTCGAGCGAAATCAGTTTACCGGATTTGAATACCAGCCCAGCGCACGACTCGTCTATACGCCCGACGCCCGGCACACTTTCTGGGGTTCCATATCGCGTGCGGTCAGGACGCCCACTCGGGGCGAGGACGATTTTATCAGTGCAGGCATCGTTTTTCCGAATAAGGACCTTGATAGCGAAGAACTGACCGCTTATGAGTTGGGTTATCGCTACAAGCCGAACCGGCGTTTCTCCCTCGATCTGACATTGTTTGCGAATCATTATGATGATCTGATAAACCGTTCTCCTGCGGACCTTACCCTGCGTAATCTGACCGACGGCGAGGCGCATGGCGTCGAAATAGCAAGCTGTTGGCAGGTCAATGATAAATGGCGTCTGGTGGCCAATTATACATTTTTTGACCTGGAGCTTCACGGCGTCAATGAAATCGACGAAGGCGCCTTTCCGAACAATATGGCGAGTATCCGCTCATTTATGGACATCGGCGACAAGCTCGAACTCAACAGTTCGTTGTATTATACCGACAGCGTATCGCGATGGGCGGCGCCTTCCGGCGTGCGTCTCGATGCAGGTCTTGTGTACCGACCCGGAAAAAACCTTGAATTCAGCGTGGTTGGACAGTATTTATTAGATAGTCAACAGGGCCCCGAGATGACGGCTCGGAATACGAGCCAGATGGTTGAACCCCAGCGTGCGGTATTCGCCCATGTTACGTATAAGTTTTGATATTAAAGTACTCAGTGGATGAGAACCTCTAAGACCATGTATCCTGTCGGCGCAAACATCATCGCCGCCAAGAAGCTCAGACCGGTCGGGGCATTACTGATTGGTGTGCTGGGGGTTCTGTGCGGCATTGTCAACTCAGGGGAAACGGGCGGATACATGCGGACTGCCGGCGGCAGGCAGGCGACGGAGTATCAGATCAAGGCGGTATATCTTTATAATTTTCTGCTTTTCGTGGAGTGGCCCAAGTCGGGCGGCGATGAGAAAAAGGACTCCGGCGGCGCAGGGAAGATCGACGGCGACAGGCCCATCATAATCGGGATCGTGGGAAAGGATCCTTTTGGGGAGAGTTTCAGGGAGGTTGAGGGCAAACCGGTGTCGGCAGGTAAGAGGCGGCTGGAGGTTAAACGATTCGGGCGATACAGGAGGAATACGGATATGAGAGGATGCGACCTCTTGTTTGTCTGTGAATCGGAGAAGAAGTATTTTTCTGAGATACTCAGGCCGCTGAAGAGAAAACCCGTTCTTACGGTCGGTGAGTGGAGCGGTTTTCTGAAAGCGGGAGGGATGATTAATCTGGTGAAGGTTAAGAACAGGATACGCTGGGAGATCAACCGGACGCCGGTGAAGAAGGCGCAGCTCAAGATAAGTGCGCAGCTTCTTCGCAATGCGACGCGGGTCGTGGAGATTCCAAAACTCAAGGAAAACAGGCCCGCCGGGAAAACAACAGGGCGCAGGGGCAGTGAAGGAGGCGGCAGAAAGTGAATCGCTTAAAGGCCAAATTTCATACATGGACGATCAGGACCAAGCTGACGTTGATCATGATGGCGACGAGCGCCGTGGCGGTGGGTGTGGGCTGCGCCATCTTTGCTGTTTTTACGGCGTATGTCCTGCGGCAGGAACATGTGCGGGATCTGCATAATCTCGCCGACGTGATCGGCCGCAACAGCCAGGCGGCGTTGAAATTCGACATTCCCGAAGATGCCGCCAGGAACCTGGCCACACTGGAAACGGACGAATCGATCGTATTTGCCTGTATCTTTGATTTGCAGGGCAGGGTCCTTGCGATCTACCGTCAGCAAGGTCAGCCTGAGTCGCTCGCGCCGCCGGTACTCAAGCCGGAGGGGCATGAATTCGACGGTCCGATCCTGAAGATATTCGAGGACGTGGAAATGAATGGCGAGGTGATCGCGCGGCTGTGCATTCAGGATGACCGCCGGGAAGAAAAGGCCCAGTTGGGACGCAGCATAGCGACCATGTTCATGGTGATGGCCGTATCGCTGCTTGCTGCGTATCTTATTTCGTGGCGACTTCAGAGGCCTATTTCCCGTCCGATCCTGTCGCTTGCAGCTACGGCGGCGGATATTGCGGCGAGAAAGGACTATTCGATTCGTGCGGTAAAAGAAAGCGAAGACGAGATCGGAACGCTGATCGATTCGTTTAACGATATGTTGGCCCAGATTCAGCGGAACGAGGAAGTTATTCGCACCAGCGAGGAGCATTTCCGCGACTTCTTCCAGAACGCACCGATCGGCTTCCATATTTTCGGGCCGAACCGTCTGATTATCGATATCAACGAAGCCGAGCTTGCCATGACAGGATACGAGCGGGATGAAATAGTCAACAAGAAGACGTGGGCCGACCTGGTTGTCGATGAGCAGCAGGAGATGTTCGAGCAGCACTGGAAGGATATAATTACCAGTGGCGAGGCGCGGAACCTCGAGTATACCGTGGTTCACAAGGACGGTCATCATGTGGATGTGGTCCTGAATGCTTCTGCGCGATTCGACGAAGAGGGCAATCTCATTAACACGCGAGGCAGTGTGCTGGACATCAGCGAGCGCAAGCGGATGACGGCGCAAGTACGCCAGTCGCAACAGATGCTCAAAACTGTTCTTGACACGATCGCTGTCCGGGTTTTCTGGAAGGATACCGATCTTAATTTCCTTGGCTGCAATCAACTCTTTGCCGACGACGGCGGCGTGGCCAGGCCGGAGGAAATTATCGGAAAGAGCGATTTCGATATGGCGTGGAAAGCCCAGGCCGAGTCGTATCGTCGGGATGATCGCCAGGTCATGGAATCCGGTGAGAGCAAGCTCAACTATGAGGAACCGCAAACTACTCCTGAAGGCAGGAATATATGGCTGAGCACCAGCAAGATTCCGCTGCGGGACGACAAAGGCGACATCATAGGTATGCTGGGAACGTATGAGGACATCACTGACCGCAAGCGGGCGGATCTGGCGCTTCGTTTGAGCGAGCAGCGGTTTCGCGCCATAGCGGACTATACCTACAACTGGGAGCTTTGGATAAGTCCGACGGGAGGCGTATTGTGGACGAATCCCGCCGTTGAGCGAATAACGGGCTACAGCGTTGCCGAATGTATGGCGATGACGGATTATCTCGGATCACTTGTCGTTGAAGAAGACCGGGCGATGGCTATGGAGGCAAAAGAGAAAGGGTTGAAGGAGGAGCGGGGCCGGATGGAGTGTCGGATCCGCCGCAAAGATGGAAAAGTGATCTGGGTGGCGTCTTCGTGGCAGCCTATTTACGACAACAAAGGTGTATGGCAGGGGCAGCGGGTAAGTGTGCGCGACATCACCGATCGCAAAAACGCCGAAGAAAGGCTTGCTGAAAGCAGGGAGCGATTCCGCAGTCTCGTCGAAACGACGAGCGACTGGATATGGGAGACCGACCGCGACGGCGTCTATACTTATGTAAGTCCCAAGGTAAAGGATTTGCTGGGATATGATCCCGATGAACTTTTGGGCAAAACGCCGTTCGATAATATGCCGTCGGAGGAAGCGGCGCGAGTGTCCGGGGTGCTTGAAGAGATTCGTCTTGCCCAGAAACCGTTTCAGGCG
Source organism: Planctomycetota bacterium (assembly GCA_003644175.1). Classification (GTDB taxonomy): domain Bacteria; phylum Planctomycetota; class Phycisphaerae; order Sedimentisphaerales; family Anaerohalosphaeraceae; genus B28-G16. The sequence goes on from QNBS01000014.1 coordinate 7,699, forward strand.
ATGGAGAATGTCAATCTGCACAAAGACGGTCGAAAAGTGATCCTGGAAACGAGCGGCGTGCCTGTTTACGATGCATACGGCAACTTCTGCGGCTACCGGGGCATCGGCCGCGATATCACCGACCGCAAGCGTCTGTTGCAGATTCTCGAAGCCAAGAATCGCGAACTGGAAAGCATAGTGTATACAAGTTCGCATGACCTTCGTTCGACGATTGTCAACGTGCAGGGCTTCAGTTCCGAACTATCGGTTACCTGCGAGCATCTGTTGGGCCTGCTCGAGGATATCCCCCTGCCGCACGAAAAGCTGAAAGAGGAATTAACGACGATTTTGCAGGAAGAGATTCCCACGGAATTGAAGTACATCGCCACCAGCGCAAACAAAATGGACATGTTGATCAAGGGACTCCTCAAGCTGTCGCGATTAGGCCAGGTGGAGATGAAGATGGAGCATATAGACATGAATGCGCTGATGACCGAAGTGATCGACAGCATGCAATATCAGATTCAACAGGCCGGCGCCGAGGTTCGTGTGGACCGGCTGCCCGACTGCATGGCCGATGCGGGACAGATGACTCAGATATTCTGGAACCTCATCGACAACGCGCTAAAATACCGCGATAGCGAAAGGCAATGTACGATCGAGATTTCCGGTTCGGTGAAGGAGGATATGAGCGTCTACTGTGTGGCGGACAATGGCTGCGGTATCCCGCCTCGCCACCAGAAGAATATCTTCGAGGTGTTCCACCGCCTCGAGCCGGAAGGCGCCGTTGGCGGCGAAGGGCTCGGGCTGTCGATCATACGGCGGATTATTGACCGACACGGCGGCGAAGTCCGGGTCGAATCCGCGGCCGGTCAGGGCAGCCGGTTCTTTGTCTCAGTGCCCACAAGCCGCAAAATCAGTATTGGCTAAGGCTAAGCCGGCTTCGATACCAGGGTGCTGGTGTTACGTTTTCGGCGACCAGAGGCGCCGATTGTGTCAAATCGGGCTCACCCGGCACGTATCTCAGAAGAAGCGGTTTTGTATCCGCCAAAGCCCTGAGTCGCCATCATGCGGTTATTTCAGCGACATTTTCTATGAGCAGCGGTTTGAGGTGCAGATAACGTGTGGTTTTCCTCTTTTGGTCGATGTCGTTATAAACTCTCTGCACCTGCCGGGCGGTAAGATTCACGGCAGGCGCCGTCTCATCGGGCGAAAGACCGTGGTTCTTTGCGTAAAGGCACAGATCCATTTTGTCGTAAGGTAAAGAGAAGTAGAATTCCTCCTGAGATTGCGGCATGGAATACGTGTCGGTCGTGGGCGGGCGACTGCAGATTTCATCGGGCAGGCCAAGATGCTTTGCCAGAGCATACACCTGCGTCTTGTACAAGTGGGCAATGGGCTTTATGTCCGCGGCGCCGTCTCCGAGTTTTACAAAGAAGCCCTGGTCGTATTCGAGCCGGTTTGGGGTCCCTGTAGCGGCGTAATTCAGGCGATCGGCGTGGTAGTATTCCAGCATCTTGCGTATTCTCTGTTTGAAGTTTGTCGCCGCGACGATTGCCAGGTATGCTTTCGGAGAGAGTCTTGCCTTGACGACTCGGCCATCGGGCGACTGCGCTACTACCGAGAAAATCCTGTAGCTGTCGTCTTCCATAATGCTCGGCAGTACGATTTTGAACTTCCAGTCCGGGGCGAACTGCGGGATCACGGATTTGACGGCTTCATTTCGGCGGCGATAGCAGCCCACGCCTTCCAGGACCGGAGTGATATCCTCATGCGCCGAATCTATCTGCAAGTGTTCGGCAAGCATTGTGCTCAGTCTGAGCGTATCGTCGGAAGAATCTCTTTCCGGCATGTGCAGTCCGAATACGCGGTCTTTGCCGACGGCCTTGACGCAAAGGGCCGCCACCGTACTGCTGTCAATCCCTCCTGACATGGCTATGACCAGACCTCGTCGTCTGAACCGGGTTCGCAAGGCGTTTCGGACGGTCGCGGCAATCTTTTCGACTTCGGCGGCGCAGTCTATTTCGAGGACACTTGCAGAGAGACTATTCGGGCTCATAGTTTTTCTCCTCTTGCTTTCTTAACTGTTTCTTATCCACCTTGCCGTTGGGTGTCCTGGGCAGGGCGTCGATAAACTCAACATATTTTGGGATCATGTAGCTTTCCATGCACCGTGTCGAATATTTCAGGACATCGTTTTCCGTCAAAGCAACGTCTTTGTCCGACACTATGAAAGCCTTTATTGCCTGGCCGAGAATATCGTCGGGCACGCCGATGACGGCAACCTGGGCTACTCCGCTCAGGAGAACGAGGGCATTTTCGACTTCACCCGGACTCACTCGTTCGCCCCTGGTCTTTATCATATCGTCTTTTCTGCTTACAAAATACAAAAATCCCTCTTCGTCGCGACGGAACAGGTCGCCGGAATACAGCCATATTTCATCATCATCCCGATTCCTGCGGAATACTTTGTTTGTGAGGTCCGGGTCATTCCAGTATCCCGGCATGACATTTGAGCCTCGTATCAAGAGTTCACCTGTTTGGCCCGTTTCCACAGGTTGACCTTTTTCATCAACAATTCTGGTTTCACAGATTGACAGGGGTTTTCCAACAGAATCAGGCTTTGTGTCCACCTGGTCGGGTTCGAGATACGAAACCCTGACGCATTCGGTGAGTCCGTACATAGGATATATGCTGGTTTGGGGCAGTAATTTTCTGAGTTTTCCAGCGTGATCAACCGGCAGGGCGGCGCCTGCGTTGGTAACATACCTTAGAGACGCCAGGTCGTATTGTTCGATACCTTCAAGCTGGAACATCATGGCGATTACGGTGGGCACGAACGGGAAGCCTGTAACCCTTTCTTCTTCAATCCGCTTTAGAATCTTGTGAAGGTATACGAAAGATTTTTCAAGGACGACAGTGCCGCCGAACATGAAAGCCATGAGCACCTGATACATTCCATATCCAAACGCCAGCGACAACACATTCAGTATTATATCGTCTTCCGTATTCTTCAGGTAGTCGATTATGCATTCGGCGACATCGATCATTTTGGAGTGAGGCTGCATTACTCCCTTTGGGCGACCTGTCGAACCGGATGTATATATAAGTGCGGCCAGATCATGCTCGCCGGTTGACGCCGGCGGCGGAGGGGCTTTTGAGGCGGATGGATCGGAAAAAATTGAGTCCCATGCAAGTGCATTGTAATTTTCCAACAGCTTCGCTGGTGCTTTTCCAGGCGGGCTTATCCAGATGAGGCGTATTTCATAATCGATTTGCTCAAGGGCTTCGGCGACTACTTTTGCCTTGCCGGTATGAGTAATGAGGGTGCGTGCGCCGGAGTCCTTTAGTATATAGGCAAGCTTGGACGCCTTGAGTGTTGCGTTTGCAATAACGAAAACGCCGGAAGCTTTTGAAATTCCATAAAGCGATATTACCGTTTCGGCGGAATTATCCAGAAGGACTGCAACCCTGTCCCGGGGCGCAAGTCCGAGTTTGTGCAGGCGGCAGGCAAGCTGGTCTGATTTTTCATCAATCTCTCTATAGGTCCACCGTTTGGCCCCGCAGATCAGAGCGTTTTTGTCGCCGAGACGCCGGGCGGTTATCCTGAGATAATCATGAAGTAGTTTTGCCTGCAATCTCATGTACTCCTCTTTAGCTTCTGCGGTCAACCAGCAGGTCCACCTCGAATGTTCCGGGCAATGGGGCGGGTGGACGATTAATGTAATTGTCGCAAACAAGCTGTGTCGAAAGGATTCCGGTTAAAGCCATGCCGTCAATCTCGCCGGGATTTGATGATTTTCGCAGTTTATTCACCAGCGTCTTTACTTTCGATGTGTCGAAAAGACCTGTTTGGGCGAGTGTTTTTTCCGAGAGCATTTCATCGATATATGAATTGCCGGAACCGAGCAGAGACTGTGAAATCGGCGCCCGATAAGGATGCTTGGAGCGATTGACTATTTCAGGCGGCAGTATCTTGCGAAATACTTTCTTTAACAGGAATTTTTCATTAAGACCCAGAATTTTCCATTTAGCGGGTACTTTGGCCATATATTCCATGATCCGCGGGTCAAGGTACGGAAGGCGAATCTCGAGTGAATGCGCCATGGCCATTCGGTCGCCCTGAGAGGAGAGCAGATAGTTACTCAAAAAGAGCGAGGCCTCCAGGTATTGGGCTCTTGAGAAATAGTTCCATTTTCCAAAGCCGGCAGGAAGCATTCCTCCAAGTTCATCCCGGCCCGAGTACGAACCAATCTGATTTTTCAGATCGGCAGAGAAGAAGTTCTTGATTTTACTCGTATTTGCCCATCTGATCATGTGTGAGAAAAAAAGATTGTCCGTCTGGTCAAGGCCTTTGGCGAAGAAGGACTGCAATGTGCGCTTTAGTCTGGGATTGTTGAATATGTATGGGTAAAGCCGCCCCAACAACTCCGGCCGTGATGTTGAGTTCGGCCGGCGGGCCCAGAATCTTCTGACCTTTGTTTCGCGGAAGATGTTGTATCCGCCAAAAAACTCATCGGCGCCTTCACCTGTCAGAACAACTTTGAGGCCTGATTCATTTACGAGCTTTGAAAGGAGGAAAAGAGGCGCCGGGGCTGTTCGAAGGATAGGTTTTTCGCAATGGCGAATAACATCCGGAAAAGCTTCACCGATTCGCCGATTTGTCGCTGTAATCTCCTTGTGATCAACGTTCAAATGGGAGACCATGAGATTCTGGTGATCGCCTTCGTCGAAGGCGTCTTCTTCGAAGCGTATGCCAAAGCTCTTGACGTCGCTGTTGAAATCTCTGACCACTTTTGCTGTCAGCCCGGAGGAATCCAGACCTCCGCTGAGGTAACAGCCCACCGGCACATCGGCGCGTAAACGAATGCGAATTGCATCGTGGAGCAAGTCGGACATGTCTTGAACAATATCATCGATACCGCTGTCGGTCTGTTCATCCGGACTACAGAAGGGTATGTCCCAATATTTCCGTATGCTTACCTTGCCGCCGGATATCTTTGCAAAGCAGCCCGGCGGAAGTTCGTTTATATCTTCAAAGGCGGTCCGCCCTTTAAGTGTGGTCCAGAAGGTGAATATCTGGTCCATTGCTATGGGGTCGATACGGCGGTTGATTTCGGGAAAGGTCAAGATTGATTTTATTTCCGAGGCGAAGATGAATTTATTGTTTTGAACGGTGTAATGGAGCGGTCTGATGCCGATTCGGTCGCGAGCAAGAAACAATTCTTTTGTTGTTGCGTTCCAGACAGCAAATGCGAATTGCCCGTTAAGTTCGTTGAGACATGCAGGTCCTTTGTCCTCGAAAAGATGCAGGATTACCTCGGTATCGGAAGTCGTGTAAAAACGGTGGCCGTTTTTGATCAGGCTGTCCCGGAGTTCGGGATAATTAAAAACCTCGCCGTTGTAAATGATCCAGAGTGTTTTGTCTTCGTTGTGGATAGGCTGGGCGCCGGATGAAAGGTCGATGATGCTCAGTCTGGCCTGGCCCAGGGCTATGTGGTCGTCGATGTAAATGCCTGATTCGTCGGGGCCGCGGTGTTTCTGGACAGATACCATGCGATTGATGGAATCCATGGAGATTCGTCCGGGCCCGGAGAGATTGCAGATACCCGCTATTCCGCACATGAATTCTTCTGCTCAATGAATTTTGCGACATTATTCAGGCTGTCGAGATTCTCGGGGATGAGTTCATCGTCGGCGATTTTGATATTATAGGTCTCCTCGAGAAAAGCAATGAGTTCGAGAATGCCTGTGGAATCGATAATTCCGCTGTCAAGAAACGATGTCTCGTTGGTAAGGTTCTCGCCGTCGCCGAAGAGAAAGTTCTCAACGATGAATTCGTGTACCGTCTCAATGTGGCTCATTTGAAATTACCTCACACAGTGCCGGATACTCTATAGAGTTTGCCCGCAAAACCGTCATGTCCTGCGATTCCAATATCTCGTCAAAGAGCCCCACAATATTTACGCAAATTTACCCAAAAACGAAGTATATTGAGTCATTGTCGCCAAGTCAACGGGTATTTCAGGCCACTTTTGTACGGGGGGCACTTATGCATTGAGCTGTATGCACGGGAGTGTAAGGACTGAGCGGGGTGCGGGCCTTGGTTTTATGGGCGACCCCGTGGGGGGGGGTCGCCCATAAATGACAGGTTTTGAAATCACTATTTGCTCAGTATTTGCTCAGTATTTGCTGTTTGCCTCCAGAAAGTCTTGATACCAGGGCTTGAGGGAGACATTCTCCACGGTCATGGGCACCGATTGTGTCAAATCGGGCCGGCCCGGCACTTCAAAGGTGATTTCGTAGTTGCCGGCCTGATTGTACCATGTCCGCCAGGTGAAGATGTTGTCGGTGAAGGTCGCGCCGGCGGGCAGGGGCAGGTTCCCTTCCTGGACGACGTAATCGTCGGAGTCGGCGGTGCTGAGTTCGAAGGCCAGATTCCTGGCTTCTGCGACTTCGTGTGTGCGATAGATCGCCGATATTTCGTCGGCGGCCAGGGTGCGGCTGTAGATGCGGACGTTGCTTAACATGCCGTCGAAGCCGCGGTCCAAGGCGGCCCTGTTGCCGATAATCAAGGGCTGATCTGCTGAGTCATTTGGGTTTGTTTGGTAATTTCCACCGCCGGCGGGTAGGCCGTTGACATAGAATGTTACGGTGTCCGATGCGTCGCTATAGGTTACGGCTACATGTTGCCATTTAGCAAGGTCGATAACGCCGGAACCCGACACGACAAAGTCGCCCCCGTATGTCAGATATGCAATGCTGCCGGCGCCTTCCCTGACATAAAATGCAAAACCGGAGCCGGCGTCGCCTTTGTCAACGATCCTTCCGAACCCATTGCCCCCAAAACTTTCAGGATACACCCATGCCGTTACAGTCAAATCACCGGTAAGATTCAAACTTGCCCCAGAGCCGCAGTCAACATAATCGTCAACACCATCAAGTTTCAACTCACCAGCCCCTGTCCATGAAGGACCGTTGGCGAGTGTTGCGGTATTATCATTCTCCGAGGAGTCGGGGCTATTGAGGCCGCTGTACGTGTCAAGTTTCCACCAAGCCACGGGACCGGGATTAGCTGCGGCGTTTGCGGCAAGTGTGTGGGACTGGGTTATATTAGTAAATGTGTAACTTCCTATTACCCCCATGGACTGGCCGTTTACGATGACATCGGTGATGTGATAGCCTGTCTGTGCAGTGATTGTAAATGCCTGGCTTGAGCCGTGCTGGACCTCTATATTGCCGCCTGGTGAGACAGTTGCTCCGGCCTGGGCGGTAGCTGCAATCGTATAAGTGTCCAATGAGAATGTTGCAGTTATTGTGTGATCGCCGGTAATATTTGCGAATGTATAGCTGGCGACAGCTCCGGCGGAACTGCCGTCCACGAGAACATCGGCGATGTGATAGCCTGTTTGTGGTGTAATTGTAAATGTCTGATCGACCCCTTCGGCAAGCTGCAGTGTCCCATTAGGCGTAATACTGCCACCCGTCTGGGCTGAAGCAGTGACACTGTGGGTAGGATCACCACTTCCATTGTTATAAAGCTGCTG
>QNBS01000015.1 GCA_003644175.1 Planctomycetota bacterium
GGCTTCAGGGTCTTCGGTGAGTCTGAGCAGGTCGACATACAGCTTGAACGCGGCGCTTTCCTTTGCTATCGCTAATTTGAGTGCATCGATATAGCTGAAATCCTCCGGAAGGTCGCTCTCGACGATATATCCGGCGCGGGTGCGGTCCGACCAGTCATCATCAGTGCTGACGACCTTGCCCATTTTCATGATTTCCAGTTGCAGTTGCTCACGATGGCCCAACTCCTCTTTGGCAAAATCCTCAAAAAGCCGGCTGACGGTCTTGTCCTCTGTTATACGCGCCATATCGGTATAGAACAGATACGAGGCCTCTTCCTTGTTTACGGCGAATGCGAGAATCTCCTGCATGGAACCAAATTTTATCATGCCCGGTCCTTTCCCCACTTAGAGGCTCTAACAAAACCGACGTTGTCATTTCGAGCGAAGCCGAGAAATCTATTATGACAACTCCGCGAAGCGGTTCCTTATTGTCGAGTTGGGTTTTGTTAGACTGTCTTAATACAATTTCTCCTTTATCCGGCTCATCGGTTACAACATCCCAAAAGCAAACGGATTATACTATATAAGGACAGGACTTCAAGAGATTTTACAGAAAAATATCACCCGGCAAGGTTCTGTTTCTCAAGATTGATAACGGTTCTGCCGGTGAGGAGGCCTTTGAGCATCATGTCATTCCTTGATTTTACCTTGGAAGGATTTTTTCAGGGCAATTCCGGCTGTGTTGCTGTTTTGCCGCCGGCGGCCTGCGACAGTTTGCAGGTTTTTCTTATCCACGCCAGACCCCACAGGGCGGTTGCGAAGTTTGCCATGCATGCGGCTGCAAAGATTCCGTTGGCGCCGAAAAGGTATTTGCCGACGAAAGCCAGCGGCACATACAGAAACATCATCCGAGTCAGCGTAAGGACCGCCGACGGCATGGGTCTTCCGAGTGCGTTGAATGCCGAGCTTGCAATGAGGACTATGCCTAATGCGCCGAAGCTTACGGGCACTATCAGCAGGTACATCGAGGCGATGGAGATAACGTTTTCGCTTTCCGTGAAAAGGCCGGACAGTGGTTTTGCGAAAAGCGCCAGGACGCCCGCCATGAACAGACCCCACACCATCGAGAAGACAAACGCGCGGCTTAAACCTTTGCGGACGCGGTCGTGTTTGCCCGCGCCGAAGTTTTGCCCGACGAAGGGCGCAACGCTGGTTGACAGGCCGAACATCGCTATCAGCGAAAAAGATTCGATTCGCGTGGCGACGCCGAAAGCGGCGACGGCCTCCGGGCCGAATGTCGCCATCATAGCGGTAACGATACCCACAGCAACCGGACCGATCGCATAAGTTCCCGCCGCCGGCAGCCCCACGTGGAGAATCTGTTTCCATGAATCGAGAACATGGCTTACCTTAGGCCTCTTGAATACGAGCATCTTCTTGCGGTAGTGAAGAATCGCTAATGACGCAACCATTGAAACCGCCCGCGCAAAGACCGTCGCAAGAGCTGCGCCCTTCATTTCCATTCGCCGAAACGGTCCGAGCCCGAATATGAGAACCGGGTCAAGCACTATGTTGATCACCGCCGAGACCGTCATGATCAGGCTCGGATTTAACGTGTCGCCGGAAGCACGGATGGCGTTGTTGCCGACCATCGGTATGACCAGAAACATCATGCCGAGATACCAGATTTGCATGTAGTCGCGTATCAGAGGCAGTGTCTGGGCGTCGGCGCCGAGAGCACTGAACAGGGGATCTATGGTAAAGTACCCGATGAGAACAAATACGCCGACAAAAAGAAGCGCCAGCGTCAGGCTGTCGGTCGTAAGCGACTGAACCCTTCGATGGTCGCGATGGCCGATCGCCCTGGCAAGAACAGATGCCGCCCCCACCCCGAGGCCGATCGTGATACTGCCGATTGTCATGACCACGGGAAACGTAAAGCTAATCGCCGCCAACGGGATAGGCCCGAGCTTGCCGACAAAATAGGTGTCCGCAAGATTGAAGGCGATAATGGAGAACATCCCCCAGGTCATTGGTATCGCCAGACCCAAAAGCGTAAGGCCCACGTGGCCCTCGGTCAGACGCGCCCGCGTTGTAATACTCTCGCCACTGTCCAAAAAATACCCCTAACAAACCTCACGACATATACCCGATTGTACTGAATCAGCTGCAAAGAGCAAGAAGTTATACCGATCCTTAAGAAATATTGCGCCTGGGTGGCAGCCACTGAACGCAGTGAAGTGGATGGTTTAATCCCGGCATTCCCATCCACTTGCGCTTCGCTCCAGTGGCTGCCACTCGGCAAGGTTCTATTTCTCAAGACCAATAACGGTTCTGCCGCTGAGGAGGCCTTTGAGCATAAGGTCGATTTTCTCATCAATCTCTTCGAGATCGTCGTCGGGCAGGTCATTGATGGGCCGCGTCTCGATACCGCGAACAAAACGACCCGCCTCTTCCCTGACCACCATCGCCCTGAAAGTCTCAATACTCATAATTGCCCCCATTGTGATCAAAATCATCCACCCACAGGCAGAGTAAGTATCGGACCCCGCGACTCAACTTCGCCCGCCTGCAGGGCAAAGAGCTGCATCAAAAGGGCAAACGTCGATTTCGACATAAGGTTGCTGTCGTCGATGTAGAACCAACTCGAACGATACTTCACCGCGGCGTATGCATTTTCCGGCCGCTGGGCGGCTGATTCAATCCGAACAAGTCCGCCTAAGAGTTCCTGCCAGTCAAAACGCCGACCATTATTGTCTCTTGTTATCGTAACCCGCCCTGCGTCTTCATCTTTTACGGGCACTTCGACACTCTGCGAGACGTAGAAAAAACACGCAATCAGCGATCGCGGCACAACCGCCAGTCTGTCATTTTGCCCGCCATATATTTCTGTTGTTATCGGAAAGCTGTTGGCGTCATCGGCCAGATGCAGCAGTCTCTGAAGCTGTTTTACTTCGTCGCTTTCCACAGCGCCTCCAACGATACGAACCTCAACACACAAATCATCGCTGCCGGGCAGCTTGCATTGGCCCATAACCAGATCGCCGCGAACCTGAAGCGCCCGCAGCAACTTGCAGACATTGAGAAAGTCGGCATACTCGCCCGCTGTATCGGGCGCAGGACCCGATGCGCTGGGCATGTTCTTCACCCCGTTGATGCTCTGCAGACAGACGCGAAAAATTCGCTCAATAGACCAATTGCTGAAAACAGCCTCTTAGGAGGCTGGAGTTTATCGCATTACAGCCACCGGCATGATTGTAAGGGGTTGACACCCTGGAGGATGCCAACCCATGCCGTATGGCACTGACGCGGTGCTCAGGTCGCACTCCTGCGTTGCCTTATCCCCCGCGACAGCAACGGAATTATATCACACTATGCCGGAGGCCTAAAGCGATAAACTCAAAGGAGTTGCAAGAAAATCCTCAAAAAAGTTGCCAACTTTAATTGGATGAGAGCCTATATTGAAAGCCCTGTCCTGTCAATAACAAATGGGATCGACCTCGCCGGCTAATCGTCCTGCTGCGGGTTTTCGGCCTTGAGGGCCATGAGGATAATCGCCGCCGGTATGACCATGGACAGGCCTATAACGGTCCTGTAATCGTCCGTCTGCCTGTAGCCCCGACTGAACAGCCACGGACCGACGGCGCTGGCGAGCACGCATATTGACATGGTCAGTCCGCTGATGGCGCCGAGGTGTTCGCGACCGAAGAACCTGGGCAACGCCACACTGAAAATAATCCCCCACATGCCGCCGGTGACACCATAGCCTAAGGCGGTCATGCCCCAGCCGGTGTTATCTGCAAATTTCAGTACGCCGACAGTACCCAGCCGTAAAAGAACCCAAAACGACGCGGCGCAAACGGGATGTCGGCAAGAGGACGCTTCATGATTAGCCCAACACAGGGCAATTCCCAAATAAACAGAACACAAAAACGCTCATTGTATAGAATACCTCCGATTATAGCAAGCAGGCATGAGGTTTTTTGGGATGTTTTGTAATATTTTAGTCAAGTGTGAGATTCGTTTGTCATTCCCGCGAAATGGAACATCCGCCCGTGGCGGAGCGCCGAATCCAGAATAAAACAGTCTCCACCGCAGAGCCTGTGCCCTGAGCGTAGCCGAACGGGCGGTTTCATGTTTTCCCCACACACGGCTAAAATGTTACGATGTTTTTTTGTAGACCCGCCGACGTTGTCTGTGGTACACTTACCGCCTTTATATGGAGATGGACATGAAAATAGACACTTTTGTTCTCGGTGATTTTCAGACAAACAGTTACGTCGTCAGGGCAACCGACCAGGCCCGGGACTGTGTGGTCATAGATACGGGTCTTTCGGCCCAGCCGCTGATCGATTTTCTTGAGGAAAATGACCTGAATCCCATTGCCGTCATCTTCACCCACGGCCATGCCGATCACATCGCCGGTTTGAATCTCCTCCGAGACCGCCGGCGCGATATCAAAGTCGCCATCCACACCGATGACGCCCAAATGCTCACCGACCCGGTCAAGAACCTGTCCATTATGACCGGCGTTGGCTTCACCAGCGCCGCCGCCGACGTCATCATACAAGCCGAAGGACCCATCGAATTTGCGGGTATCCGATTCGAAGTGCTCCACACGCCCGGCCATACGCCCGGCGGAATCTGCCTGTATTGTCCAGACGTTGGCGTCCTCTTTTCAGGCGACGCCCTGTTCGCAGACTCGATCGGAAGAACCGATTTCCCCGGTGGAAACTACGCCCGGCTTATCGACAGCATCAAGTCAAAACTCCTCGCCCTGCCCGACGAAACAATCGTACACACCGGACACGGCCCGTCAACCACCATCGGCGCCGAGAGACGCCATAATCAATACCTCATGTAGGATATTACCGGGGATTCTTCACGCCGCAACGCGCCGCCCACGCATTGAACATCTCAAGAAGTTCGCCGGCCTTCTCCGGATACTTCTCGGCGAGGTTGTTCGTTTCGGTCCGGTCTTCCTTTAGATTGTATAACTCCCACTTGCCCCTGCGAACCGAAACAAGCTTCCAGTCGCCCCTGCGAATCGCCCGATTGCCCTCATGCTCGAAGTAAATCGCCTCGTGCCCGTTCCGCTTGCCTCCCTTCAATATCGGCAGCAATGACTTACCCTCCAGCGGCGTAATCTTCCTTCCCTTATACGCCCGCGGGTACGGCGCGCCGGCAATATCGCAACACGTCGCCATGATATCGATCAGATGGCCCGGCTGGTCTGTCAGTTCGCCTTTTTGCCGAACCACCGCCGGCCAGTATGCAATCAGCGGCGTCGCTACGCCTCCTTCATGCACCCAGTGCTTGTACCGGCGAAACGGCGTATTGCTCGCATTCGCCCAGGATTGGCCGTAACTCATATACGAGTCCACCCCACCCGGAGGCAGGCCGTTTTCTCTCCTGTCAAAGCCCCAGATGCCGCCCTCGGCACAGCCGCCGTTATCCGCCAAAAACAATACAAGCGTGTTTTCCTCTTTGCCCACCTCCCTGAGCTTGGCGAGTATCCTGCCGATACCCTGGTCCATCCGATCGATCTGCGCCGCATAAACAGCCATCTTCAGATCCATCTCTTTTTTCTTTTCCTCGTCAAGGCTGTCCCACGGTTTGACCGCCGCATCGCGCGGCGAGAGTTTCCATTTTGCGTCAACCAGCCCCATCTCGATCATTCTTTTATGTCGTCGGCGTCGCAACTCGTCCCAGCCGGCCATGTATTTTCCGCGATACTTTTCAATATCCTCCGGCCATGCGTGCAGAGGCCAGTGCGGTGCGGTATACGCAACATACATGAAAAACGGCTTGTCCTTTCGCCCGTACTCATCGAGGAATCCGACCGCATTATCGCTGAACGCATCGGTCATGTAAAAACCTTCCTTCGGCGGCGTCCAGGGCTTATCGTCCATCGCCATCCGCCGTTTTACACCTTTGGCTTTGGCCTTTGTTATGTCGAAGTAATTGGCGCCGCCGCTTATCAGCCCGAAGTACTTCTCAAAGCCCCGGTCCGTCGGCCAGTTGGGTCGATGCTCCCCCACATGCCACTTGCCAGACATGCCCGCACTGTAACCGGCAGGGCCCAACACCTCGGCAATCGTTACACATTTGTCATTTAGATAGCCCTGGTACGGCCCCTTCGCCTTGCCCTTGCCCACCATTCCGCCCATGCCCGCCTGATGCTGATACAAACCCGTAAGCAGCGACGCCCGCGTCGGACAGCAACGCGCGGTATTGTAGAACTGCGTAAATCGCAGACCCCCGGCGGCAAGTCTGTCCAGGTTGGGCGTCTCGATCTCGCCGCCGTAACAGCCGATGTCCGAATAACCCATATCGTCGGCCATGATCAAAATAATGTTCGGCCTGTCGCTGTCGCTTTGGCCCCGGCGCCCGCCGAAATCACAGCCCGGCAAAGCCGCCGCCGCAACTCCCATACCGACCGCCTTCAGAAAATCTCGTCTGCTGCAATCATACTTCATCGCTCAGTTCCTCCGATCCGCCGCCGGCGGACTATTTCTTCTTCTGCTTCTTCTTCTGCGCACTCTTATCGACCTGCGATCTTTTCCCTTTGCCCCTGACGATCTCCGGCGCGTCCGTCTTCGGCAGCCATTTGGCTAAATCCTTCTTGACCCGGGCATACTTCGGATCCAAAGCCAGATTCGTCCACTCCATCTCGTCGGCGTCATGATCGTACAATTCTTCGGCGCCGTCGGAGTAACGGATATAACGCCACCGCTCCGAGCGAACCGAATGATTGCCCCAACCATAAGTTGTCAGGCTGGGTCGATCCCATTTAGCCTGCGGATTCAAAAGCAAGGGCTTTAGGCTCACCCCTTCCAGCTCAGCCTTAGGCGTCAGCCCGCAAACATCCACCAGAGTCGGATAAATATCGATCAGATTCACCGGCCGCCTGCACCTGCCGCCCGGTTTTGTCAGACCCGGCCCAACAAACATCATCGGATTGTGCGTCGCCTCTTCCCACAGGGCAAACTTTCTCCAGTGAAGCTTCTCGCCCAGGTGCCAGCCGTGATCGGCCCAGAAAACAATGATCGTATTGTCGGCATCCACCGGTCCCCAGTCAAAATGCGAGGTCCTGGGGATCCCATTCAGCGGCCGACCTTTCGGTTCCGGGTCATTTGGCCTGTTCTGAGTCTGCGACGGCCAGTATTCATCCCAACTCGCCGCATCCGGAAATCTCCCGTGATAGATCTTGCCGCTGCCCATCGCACGATACCCGTGCGCCTTAAAATGCTGCGACAACGTTACCGCATTCTTCAACACCGGCGACCGCCGCCACGGGTTCGAATTCAGATACACCCCCGACGTCCACGGCCGGACACCCGTCATCAGCGCCGCCCGCGAAGGATTGCACGCAGCCCCCGCACTCCAGGCAGGCAGGCCCAACGAAACCGCCGCCACACCAATACCTTTCAGGAAATCTCTGCGCGACAATCCGCTGTCAATAGTGCTCATGTTTGTCCTTTCGCCGTCATTTTGCTCGGTTTCGCTTCTTTTTAACGGGCCGAATTCGCAAAGAGAGTTCTTCGGAGTCGCCGTAAAGCTCCTGCAGTCTCGCTAATTCGACCTTCAGTTCCTTGACCACCTTGGCATAGGCGCCGTCGCCATAAACATTGTTCAGCTCCTCGGGATCCTTTTCCATGTCGTAAAGTTCCCACGCATCGATGTCATAGTAGAAGTGTATCAGTTTGTATCGCTGAGTCCGCACGCCGTAATGACGTTTCACACTGTGGACCGCCGGATATTCGTAATAATGGTAATAAACAGACTTCCGCCATTTCCTGGGCCTCTTGCCTTCGAGAATCCTGCGGAAGGATTTACCCTGCATATCCGAGGGAATCTCAACGCCGGCGATATCCAGAAACGTCGGAGCAAAGTCGAGATTCTGCACCATATCCTTGTTCACCGAGCCGGGTTTGATGCAGCCGGGCAAACGCGCAAGCAGAGGCATGCGTAATGACTCTTCGTACATGAACCGCTTATCGAACCAGCCGTGATCGCCAAGGTAAAAACCTTGGTCGGACGTATAGAAGACCACCGTGTTATCGGCCAGCCCCTCCTTGTCCAGGTAATCCAGCAGCCGCCCGACATTGTCATCCACCGAGGCAACGCACCGCAGATAGTCCTTTATGTATCGCTGATATTTCCAGCGGACCAATTCCTTGCCGGTTAGATTCGCTTCCCTGAAAGCCTTGTTCTTCGGCCCATAAGCCTTATTCCACGCGGCGAGTTGTTGGTCGTTTAGGCCTTTCGGGGCCTTGAGCTTGAGGTCGTTTTCATTGAGCTCGCTTTTGATGCTCATCGTCTGCTCACGCGATGCGGCGCTCTTTGTCTTGTAATCGTCAAAAAGCGTCGCCGGCTCGGGTATCTTGACGTCATCGTACATCGTCAGATATTTCGGCCCGGGCTTCCAGTTGCGATGCGGAGCCTTATGGTGGTACATAAGACAAAACGGCTTGTCGGGATCGCGGTTCTTTAGCCAGTTGAGGCTGTGGTCCGTGATGATATCGGTCACATAACCGGTGTACTTCTTCCTTTCGCCCATTTCGATCATGACAGGGTTGTAATAGGCGCCCTGCCCCGGCAGAACATTCCAGTAATCAAAACCGGTCGGGTCCGTCTTCAAGTGCCACTTGCCGATCATAGCCGTCTGATAGCCTGCCGCCTGCAGCAGTTTCGGGAACGTCTGCCGGCCGCCGTCAAAACGCTTGCCGTTGTCTATCACGCCGTTCAGGTGGCTGTGTTTGCCGGTCAGCACCACAGCGCGACACGGAGCACAGATCGAATTCGTACAAAAGCAGTTGTCGAATCGCATGCCTTCTTTTGCGATCCTGTCAAGGTTCGGCGTCTTGTTGATCTTGCTGCCGTAGCAGCTCATTGCATGTGATGCATGGTCGTCGGTCATAATGTAAATGATATTGGGTCGTTTCTTAAAAGCCGCCACACGACCGGTCAGACTCGTACACCCGGCCAAAGCAGTCGAAGCGACACCGATGCCCACGACCTTCAGAAACTCACGACGATTATAAAAGTGCGATTCCATCTGACATTCTCCTTTAGTGGTTCTGACAAAACCCGACTTGTCATTTCGAGCGAAGTCGAGAAATCCGCTAAAACAGTTCCGCGAAGCGGTTCCTTATACTCGATTCGGGTTTTGTTAGAGCGCCATAGTTTACGGGTTCTATACATTTTTCTTAGCCAATGGGATTTCCAACTGAGACGGCACAGGCCTTACGGTCGCCTTGTGCTTTTCGATTTCCTTCTTCAAATCCTCGATCACATCGGGGTGCTTTGCCGCCACATCATATTTCTCCGAAGGGTCGCTCTCGACATCAAACAGAAGCGGTGGATCATGCTCTTGAATCTTCTTGCCCTTATGCTCGGCCTTGGTGTAAACGTGCATCTTCCACGCCCCCTTGCGAATCGCCCGAAGCTGCGTGCCGCGGTAGAAGTACATGATATCGCGTTTGCCCTCACCGGCGCCCGTTAAAAGGTCAACCATACTGTAACCATCATAGACCCTGTCTTTGAGCACTCTGGTGCCGGCAAACTCCGCCACCGTCGGGAAAACATCTAATGTGCTCGTCATATCGGTAATTACCGAACCGGCTTTTATCCTGCCCGGCCACCATGCAATTGTCGGCTCACGCATCCCGCCTTCCCACGTGCTTCCCTTGCCGTCGCGAAGCAGACCCGCCGAACCTCCGTGCTCCTTGAATACCAGCCAGGGACCGTTGTCCGAACTGAAGATCACAAGGGTATTCTCGGCTAATCCCTCCTTACGCAGGGCATCGAGCACCTGCCCCACACTCCAGTCAATCTCGCCAATCACATCGCCGTAGATACCGCGGAGACTCGTATCCTTGAAATCCTCCGACGCGAACAAAGGAACGTGCGGCATGCTGTGAGCAAGGTACAGAAAAAACGGCTTCCTCTTCGGTTTCTTGATGAACCGGACAGCTTCTTCCGTATAGCGTTTCGTGATCGTATTCTGGTCGGCGGGCCTTTCGACGATTTCTTTATTGCGCATCAGCGGCACGTCGAAGTATTCGACCTTCGGATTCGTGCAGGCGTCCCTGTGCGCACCCTTGACGCGGTCCATATCATTGCTGTAGGGAATTCCGAAGTAATAATCAAACCCGTTGCTCGTGGGCAAAAACTGAGGCAGATGTCCTAAGTGCCATTTACCCACACAAGCCGATGTATAGCCGGTCTTCTGCAACATTTCGGCAATGGTGATTTCGCTCGCCTGGATTCCGCCCCCGGAATTCGGAAAGAGAACGCCGCGTTTGTTGCTGCACATCCCGTTTCGAACAGGCAGCCGCCCGGTCATCAAGGCCGCCCGACTCGGCGTGCAGATACTCGCCGCCGAATAGAACTGCGTCAGCTTAGCGCCCTCGGCCGCCATGCGGTCAAGGTTCGGCGTGCGAATAGTCGGATGACCGAAACACCCTAAATCACCATAACCAAGGTCGTCGGCATAGATGATAACGAAATTCGGCCTCTGCTTCGGCCGCTGCGCCGCGGCCAGCCCCGGAACCGCCAGAGCCGCCGCAAATCCGACAGCTTTTAGAAAATCACGACGATTGTAATTGCATGTTGTCATGCCTTGCTCCTTTTTCGTTCATGATATTGGGATTACATTCGGACAGGATACTTTTCCCAGCTCACCGCGCCTGCCCTGATGATATGATTTCTGAGCGCCCCGAAGAGTTGGGCGTACATCTTGTGATCCGTCGGCAATGGCTGCTGCTCACCCGGATCGTTTTTCAAATCATAAAGCTCCATCGGCTCAAACGGACTGTTCTGCACGAGCTTGAAGTCGCCGTAACGTGCAGCGTAATAAGCCCTGCCGCCGTAATGACCCCCCTCACGACGAACCCAGAACAGGTAACGATCTTCTGTCGAGTGCTCTTTGCCTAACAGCGTCGGCAGAATGCTTTGCCCGTCGATCTCATGATCGAACGTCGCACCCGCCGCCTCACATATCGTCGGATAGAGGTCCATCGTCATCGCCACGCGCTCCGTATCGCGCCCGCCCGCCTTGATCCTGCCCGGCCAGACCGCACAGAACGGCTCCTTGATACCGCCCTCGTACATGTCCTCCTTGCCGCCGCGAAGTGCCCCGTTGGCCCCGCCCACGCTGACCTGACCGCCGTTGTCCGAAGTGAAGATAATGAGCGTGTTGTCCGCAACGCCAAAATCCCTCAGAGCCGACACAACCTTGCCGATCCCCTCATCCATGTGCTCAATAAGCGCAACCAGCTTTGCACGTTTGTCGCCGATCCCTTTTTCACGTTTCTTCACCTTCTCAAACCACTCTTCGGGCGGCTGGATAGGCGTATGCGGAGCATTATAAGCCAGGTACAAAAAGAACGGCTGTGCGGATTTCGCCCGCTCGCCAATATAATCAACCGCCCAGTCGGTAAAAAGGTCCGTCGCATGGCCCTTGGGGTCAATCTCCCTGCCGTTCAACCGCATGTAATTAATCCCATAACGACGATGATCGTAGTAATCGTCCATCATATCGCCGAGGTAGCCATGGAAATGATCGAACCCATGATCGTTCGGCGTATTTGGCGATTCCAGTCCCAGGTGCCATTTACCCACAATCGCGGTGTGATAGCCGGCGGCCTTCAGAACCTTCGGCAAAAATACCGCATGCCGCGAGACATATCCCCAGTTGTTCTGAATATGCGTGCGGATAACACCCGGCACACCGACCAGATCGGGGTATCTGCCCGTAAGCAGCGCAGCCCGCGTCGGCGAGCACACAGGACAGTTGGCGTAGAAGTTATCGATCCGCAGCCCCGCCCCGACTAAGCCGTCAATGTTCGGGCTCTTCAAATCCTTTGCGCCGTAGCTTGAAAGATCGCCATAGCCCAGGTCATCGACAAGGATCATAACGATATTAGGCTTCTTTCCCGCTGCCCCGCCAGCCATAGCTTCGCACGTATTGACAAGCCCGGGCATCGCAACACCGACGGCCGCAAGGCCGATACCTTTTAGAAAATCGCGTCTTTCCATCATCTTCTCTACTTTTTCTTTTTCTTCTTCTTTTTGCGAGTCAATTCGCCCCACGGAACAACGAAACTCCGCCCGGCCCAGTCATTATACATTTCCACGAGTTCTTTTGCAATCTCCGGCCGCTCCTCGAAAAGATCGTTCATTTCCGTGCGATCCGCCTTCATATTGTAAAGCTCCCACTTGCCCGGATACCGCGACACCAGCTTCCAGTCGCCCTTGCGCACTGCCCGGTTGCCTTCATGCTCCCAGAACAGCCCTTCATCACGCCGGATAGGTTTATTGTCGAATACCGGCACAAGAGACCTGCCCTGCATGGGTATAATCTCATTGCCCTTGTACTCCACCGGATAATTCGCCCCTGCCACATCCACACTCGTCGCCATAATATCAATCAGATGCCCCGGCTGGCCGCGAAGCTCGCCCTTAGCCCTCACTCGCCCCGGCCAGTGAACAATCAGCGGCGTACTGATCCCGCCCTCATGCACCCAGTGCTTATAGAGCCGAAACGGCGTATTGCTCGCATTAGCCCAGCCCCTGCCGTATGCAATGTACGTATCGGTAGCGCCGGGCATAACCCCCATACCGGTCCGCACAGGCCGACCGTCGCGCGTTACCTTAGGCCGCATATTGAGCTGCAGCTCATCCGGCCCCATAGGCTTTAGCTCCACAGGCCTGGAAGGATCCGGCTTCTCCGGACCGCGGCTTCCGGACTCCTCCGCACATCCGCCGTTATCCTGCAGAAAAAAGATAAGCGTATCTTCCAACTGCCCCTTATCTTCGAGCGACTTAACGATTCGACCTATCCCCTGGTCCATCGAATCCACCATCGCCGCATAAACCTCCATCCGCCGCTCGTTCCACTCCTTCATCTTCTCATCTTCCCACGCCGGCACACCCTTATCGCGCGGCGTAAGCTCCCACCTCGGATCGACCAAACCCATCTCCTTAAGTCGCTCATGCCGCTCCTTCCGCAGCGCATCCCAGCCGCCCTTATACTTGCCCTTGTATTTGGCAATATCTTCAGGCCTCGCATGCATCGGCCAGTGCGCCGCCGTATATGACACATACAAAAAGAACGGATCGTCCCCCTCATGCTCCTTAACGAACCGGCAAGCATAATCGCTGATAGCATCGGTATAATAAAAATCCTCCCCCGGCACAATCAGCTTGTTATCTAACGTCAGAGAATTAGGATCGAAGAAACTCCCCGCCCCGTGAATCGTCCCGAAGAATCGGTCGAATCCCCGCTGTCGCGGCCAGTTATACTGCGGCGTCCCCGGCCGAGTATGCGGCGTCAAATGCCACTTACCCGCCATATACGTACCGTAACCCGCCATTTTGAGTACCTCGGCAATCGTCACACACTTATCGTTCAAATCGCCCCGATAACCCTCACGGCCGTAATCCCCCATCATATGCCCGACCCCGGCCTGATGCTGATACAACCCGCTCATAAGCGACCCGCGAGTCGGGCAGCACCGCGCAGTATTATAAAACTGAGTAAACCGCAACCCATTAGCGGCCAGCCCATCCAGATTAGGAGTATCGATCTCCCCCCCATAACACCCAATATCAGAAAAACCCATATCATCAGACATAATCAAAACAATATTAGGCCGCCTAACCCCACCTTTTCGCGCCAGGCCGCCTGCACAACCCCCAAACGCAAACACCGCAACCCCGCACCCAACCGACCTCAAAAAATCCCTGCGATCAAAAACGTGTCTACTCATGGAATATCCTCTAAAGAATTGTAAAGTGGCAAACACCTTTTTTTGGCCAGGTTCTTTCCTAATCACAAGAACAAAGCTCGTGGACAAACTTCATAGCCCTGTCAGATTCATCCCATGTATCTTCAAGCAAAGGTGCGACATAGTGGTCTGGTTTAACTCCCTGCGTGGCATTGTCTTTAGTTGTTCCAGTCGTTTCGTAGTATTTACATGCTATTATACCAGCCAGTTGCGAATTGGGCAGTTTAAATGAGAGCATATCTCCATAGGAGGCCATTGTATCACCGGTTTCCTGACCTATGAGCATTCCAAGTTTATAATACTTAACCAGCCCGGCAAAATCAACTGCCGTAGACCCGGTTCTTCTATCAATTAATACATACAAATCACCTTTAAATCGCAAAGGGTTGGCCGCAGGCTTTATCGGTTTGGACCGAACGGTTCGGACACTTCCTGTAGAAACAAGGAAGGCATGTTTACCTCTTTGTTGTTGATACATTTTCGAATATCTAAATTTTTGCTTCTGCCACTTTGTAAATTCCTTATCTGTCAGATAACCGAGCAATTCATCGGAAAACAAGGTGTTTCCGCCGGGACATCCGCGAACATCTATAATTAAATTCTTCGCACTCTTAGCTTTTAGATCGGAAAAAGCAGTTCTTATTTCTTCACGAAATTTTGCCGCATCACCAAAAGATCTGATTTTCATGAGTCCGGTTTGGCAATCATCGCGGTAGCTGTATGTCACCGGTGACCGTTTAACCGGTGATGTTGTTGTTTTCTGGCCCTTAAACGCATCCCTGATAGAAACAGCCTTGACCACGACGCGCTCGACCTGTCCATTTCGGTTCTTGATCTCTAATTCCAACTCATTTTCACCAAAATCAAGGGCCATGCTCCGCCATAAATACTTGACCATATAACCAATATCCAGATTATAACCTCTGACTTCTCTGGCCCATAAACTGGAGTAGTAACGCATAACTTCCAATGCGGGCTTACCGTTTATAGTAAGCACTGTTGCACCCCAATGACGTTTATCAAGATAAGGGCCTTTGTATAAACGAACCTTGTCTTCATCAAGTTTCCAGAATAGCGGAAACACTTTGCCAATATAGTCATGCCAGCGTTTCGGTGGATATACTTTGGTGTGCCCATTTTTCAGCTGCCCGGCCAGCCAGGCTGCATGGCGATAGAATATTTCTACAGGCATATTGCCATCTTCACAAGCCTGCATGGTTTTACTTAAAGCGCTTTCAAAATCTTCCCTGCTCATGTACGCATACATATTTGGATGAACTTCTTTTAGCGTCTTTACCAGAAAATCAATATCCTCCTTCATTTGGACAGGACTCAGTGTCTCCGGGGGCGATGCTTGACTTAATATCTGTTTAGACACCTCTGGCGCAGTACATCCAATGGACATAATTGGCACTAAAATTAATATAAAACTACAAC
>QNBS01000016.1 GCA_003644175.1 Planctomycetota bacterium
AGAGAAGCATTACAGTTTGCTCCACCATTTTGTGCCTGACTAATTGCGGGACAATAACCATCACAACCCCAAGTAATGTCACAGGAATTCCTACGTACACACTTTTAGCGACCGCTTTAATTTCAGCGCCTTCGACGCTAACCTCCGTAACCCCTCGAATACCCAATAGAATCATGACAACGCCAACGACTGCCAGCAGGATACCGGCCAATGTTACCACACCCTTTAATCGCCTTATTGATCGCACTATATCATCCGTATTCATGTCAGACTTCCCATCATCTCAAACGTGATTGCTTGCGACTGAGCTTCCATTCACCACTCGACCAATGCCTCCTGGCTACTTCTGATTATATCTGCATATTCATACAACAACCAAGGCTCTGTTTGCCCGGATAGCCCATATCTTATGAAGCCAGGCAACCAAGCCAAGACGAAGCATTCATTGTTGTCAGCGGCCACCTTGCTGGCAGTGGCATTAATTAAAACGTCCCCCAGCTTCATTTTGTTCCCTGCGTAGAGGTTTGGAATTGTAATTTCTGTTACCCATAACTTTGTGGGCACTGATTGAAATTGCGTCATTTGCTCTTTGCTTGGCTCAAGGTTTCCACGGCTCTCCTGCTCCTTCAAGTAAGATAGATACTCATTCCTCGTTAAGAAAATGGTACGGGCCACCAAATTCCTCGACTTCACTTTCCTACGAAGTTCATCAAGCCAGAACCACTTCGTTGATAACCGTGTCTCCTGTACTAACTTCTTTGCAATATCAACAGCTATTTCCTGGGCATCATAGCCGAGTATGCGTATTTTTGGTGTGATGGACATTATGCGCGTGGCATGAAGTTTCGGATTCTTATAGGGTACTATGTCATTTCTTATCATATCCGATGGCAGAGTAACATTCATGCCATAGTTGTCATCACTCATCAGATAATGACATACCCAGGAACTTGCCCGTATGTATGGTCTCCGAGGATAGTTGC
Source organism: Planctomycetota bacterium (assembly GCA_003644175.1). Taxonomy (GTDB): domain Bacteria; phylum Planctomycetota; class Phycisphaerae; order Sedimentisphaerales; family Anaerohalosphaeraceae; genus B28-G16. The sequence goes on from QNBS01000016.1 coordinate 984, forward strand.
CGTAGCCAATATTAGCCTCCGGCTCCCACCTGTCGGAGTTCCAAGTGTGCCCCATAATCGCAACGGCATGCGCATAAGTTTCACGTGTAGCTGTATTCCAACCTTTTATTTCCAGGATTGTGGGGAAGCTAGATTCAACCATCGGGTACATTATCTCGTCATATTCGGCAGCTATCTCACCAGAAAAATCTACAACAGTTAATTGGCCACCCAAACTTTTTACCACTTTTTCTATGTCATCACGATTCAAGCCTCTCTTAGTGGAGGAGGCATCCCCTTTATAGTACCCAACTGTCTTTTCTGGCGAGCTGAAATCCAAATCCAAAATCTCATTAATGCGTCTATTCGTCAACTTGTCCATTTTCCCATAACCCAAGAAAGCGGATTTAGCACTGTTAACTATCATTCGTAGCGATGCATGTCCGCATGTGCTTGTAAGATTATTTTGCTGCGTAAAGAAATTTCCAATTATCGTGAAGTCTCTATTTGATTTTGATGAAGCTATCCCTACCGTGGTTTTGTACTCACGATAGTTATGGATATAATAATTTGCCACCTCCACAGGCACAATCTCCTCGCCACCTCCATCAGATATACCGCTAAAAGCTATCCGCGGCGTTTGGATAACCGCTTCTAACAGATACCCTATTTTTTCATTAGGTAACTCTAAAGTTACAAGCACCGCGTAGCCCAAGAGATGCGTATCCGGTAGTTCCGTTTTGTTGCTCCATACTTTAGATGGTGGGAACGACGCAAAGAAAGTCAGGCGCGTTGCCTTAATGCCAACAGGTACCCCGAATCGTTGCTCTGCCATGTGCTTTTCATCAAGTAACTCGGCTCCAGGAGACAATTGTTCCTCTATATATGATCTGGCGGACATTTTCCGCATGAGGGTCAGGAATCGGCGCAACGGGTGTTTATTGCACCTCACTCCCTTACAGAGTTTCTTGGCAAGCCTAAAGAAAGAGACATCGCAGGACTTCAATTTTTCTACACCAGTTGCGTATACTCCCTGCATACAAAATTCCTCCCATACGGTCAAGTCGCTCCCAAAGCAGCGACAGTGCTTTCAAATTGATGTCGAAATCAATTTGGGGGCAAATCAGGTAGGTTCTCCCACAAGCCAGTCACGTTTCTTCGATTCCTCAACTTGACTCCTAAGACCTTGGAGTTTCTGTTTTACCGGGCCACTTTGGCACAGATTTTCAGCCGAAGGAGCACTAATCACCTTAGTTGAACTGTGTTTCCGACGTAATGTTGCTCTTTTTCTTGCCATCTGATTCCCCTTATTATGATTTCCAATCCTATACGCCCTCCGCCTCCAGGCTCACCACCACACTCTCCAATTCTGTCCCATTGTTTAGGTAACTCGGCCAATACAGGGGTGCATTTAACAAGAATATCATTTTGGCTGCGAGCACAATACCCGCCAACTGTTAGTAAGTATCTAACTACCCATTATAATAACAACTGTCCGAAGTGCGATGTTTTTTTCGCATAATCAACAAAAAAATGAAAAAATGTGTATTTCATTATTTCTTGCTCTGCCCTTTTTCTGCCGTAAGGCGTTTATTTCCAAGGCCTTACGTGGCCACATGCCTTCTTGAAGAAAAACGCATGGTCCTGGTCAAAATCTGCCCAACTCCATTGATTTTCCATATTTTCTTAACAGAAACTCGAAAGATGTATCTTTTTCCCAGAAATCCAATCCGGCTTGAGCTGCATTGCATTCTATCCTGCACATTTACATAAAGAAAGCCATATCTTCTACGGCTTACAGTTCTACTTGTCTAACCGCCGCCACCGTCCTCCTGACATGCCCTTCCGTGTGGGCTGTTGATAGGAAGTTTGCTTCGAACTGGGATGGGGGGAGGTAGATGCCTGCATTCAGCATCTGTCTGAAGTATGAAGCATATTTTTTTGTGTCGGATTTTGTTGCGGTGTCGTAGTCGGTTACCGGGTGGGGGTTGAAGAAGAGGGTGAACATTGAGCCGATCTGGTTGATTGTGTGCTCGATGCCTTTGGCGTTCAATATCTCGCTGATCTGTGTGCACAGGCCGATTGTCATCGCCTCCAGACGCGGGTAGGGGTTGGTGGTCTTTAGCTGTTTGAGTGTTGCGATGCCGGCGGCTACGCAGACGGGATTGCCCGAGAGGGTGCCTGCCTGGTAGACGGCGCCTTCGGGGGAAAGGCGCCTCATGATCGATGCCTTGCCGCCGATTGCGCCGATGGGGAAGCCGCCGCCGATTATCTTGCCTAACGTTGTGATGTCGGCCTTGACGCCCAGCAGCTTCTGGACGCCGCCCCAGGCGACGCGGAAGCCGCTGATTACCTCGTCGAAGATCAGCAGGCTCTTGTTTTTGTTGCAGAGCGTGCGGAGGCCTTTGAGGAATGACTTTTTGGCGCAGACGACGCCCATGTTGCCGGCGACGGGCTCGATGATGACGGCGGCTATGCAATCGCCGTGCCTGTCGAAGAGCTTTTTGACGGCTTCGAGATCATTGTATGGCGCCAGCAGGGTGTGCTTTGCGAAGTCCTTCGGTACGCCCGGGCTTGACGGTGCGCCTAATGTTGTCAGGCCGGATCCGGCCTGGACGAGCATGTGGTCGACGTGGCCGTGATAACAGCCGGCGAACTTGACGACCTTGTCGCGGCCCGTCGCACCGCGGGCGAGTCGAATCGCCGTCATGACCGCCTCGGTGCCGGAGCTGACCAGACGCACCTTGTCGATGGAAACGACCGCGGCGACGATCATCTCGGCCAACGTCGTCTCCAGCGCCGTGGGTATGCCGTAGCTGGTGCCTTTGGCCATCGTCTTTTTGACCTCGTCGAGCACCGCCTTGTTGGCGTGGCCGAGGATCATCGGGCCCCAGGACAGGCAATAATCGATATATCTGTTGCCGTCGGCGTCCTGGAGCATTACGCCTTTGGCCTTTTCGATGAAAATCGGCTTGGCGCCGACCGACTTGAACGCCCGAACAGGGCTGTTTACGCCGCCGGGAATAACCTTGTTGGCCTGGGTGAATAAACGCTCATTTGTGCGTGTCTTCATATCTGATCCTCGCTAACAATTGTCCTGTCCATATCGAAAAAGCCCGGCCTGTAGCGGTATGAGCCATCCACTTCGCCTGCGGCTCAGTGGCTGCCACATGCGCGAACTCCCGCGAACCGGCGTCGAAGCGTGGATTATTGTGAATCTTGCCGGCAAAGTCAAGCCCTTTGCCGGGATGGTGAGGCCCCAAAAAAGCGGAAACCGCCCGTTCGGCTACGCTCAGGGCAGGCTCTGCGGCGGAAGGTATTTATGCTGGATTCCCGCCTTCGCGGGAATGACAAGTGATTCGCGCCAATGACAAGCGAATCTCACACTTGGCAAATGTTACCGCCTTTATGAGGCCTGTTTCTGGTCCTGTGTGATCAGGCTGAGTATGAGTCTCTCGACGGCGTGGGCCTTGTCGCGGGGTATCTGTCTTGCCGTGGCGGGCAGGTGAGAATAGCTTTTGCGAAGGCGGTCCAGCACCTGAGGGGTGGCTGTGTCGTTGATTACGTCAATTCGCTCTATGATCGCACAAAGGCTGTTCAGGACCAGGTCCACGGTGTCGTTAAACTCCGGCTTGAAGGCGATATGGTCGCTTTCGGCGCCGCTGTCGTGTTCGGTTGGATGTGCCGCTTCGTGGGCTGCGGCGATAATGACGGGCGCCGTATCGCCGTCGCCGTAGATGGAACTGAATCTCCAAAACAGCGTCCTGTCCCCGGTGTCGGCTCTGAGCACCGTTGCGATATCGTCAACCGGCCGACCATCGGCAATTTTCTGCATTTCGGCACGCACGCCGGGCCTGTCTTCGGGCGCAATACACGTCTCAAGGAAATCCTTGCCGATTACATCGGTCCTGTCGCGGGACCAGAGTCGCTCGGCGGCGGCGTTGAATTCCAGTATCCGCCCGGCGGGTGTGATGCAGATGATGGCATTGGGAGCGTTGTACACGATCGATTTGAAGGTTTTGCACGTTTGCTTCAACGCCGCCTGCGACCTGCTGTTTGCAATGGCGCAACTGAGGCGCTCGGCAATACCGGCCGCCTGGCTGTCGTCGACAGGGGCAGTCAGCATGATCACGGGCGCATCGCCGCTCAGTGCGCGTATCTTGTCGGCGCTCCCGGCCGCCCCGTCGGCAGGGGCCGAATTCAGCAGGATGGCGTCGAAGCGCTTATTCGTCAGGAGCTCGGCCGCGACGGTCGCGTCGGAGGCGATTTGGACATTGAAGTTGAATTGGCAATCCGATTTCGATAATATCCGCTCAATACGATGCCGGGACGCGGCATCCTCATCGACTAATAAAATGCTCGCGGGCATGGCGTCCATGTGTTTCTCCTTACAAGCTCTGAAATGTCAATCCCCAAACCCACAGGGTGTAACTCTGCGGAATACACCCCGGCTGGGGCTTTCGGCTCGTCATTTTATCGGTACTTGCAATACGAATTACTTAAGAAAAAAGTGTTTTTCTGCTGTCCGGCGGGGGCGTTTTTGAGGCTGTTAGAGCGGTTTTGGTCCAATTCGTCAAAAAAAATACATTGGCTGCCGGGTCCTGCCGTGGAGGGCAAAATCGCACTCATTAATACTGATAAGGCCGTATTTGAGCCCTGTCCTGACCACTCGATAGACCGTCGAACTCCGCCTGGTGAAAAAACACTGTGCGCCTCCTGGGAAATCCTCCGGCGGCGACGAACTTGTCCTTTATATGGATAGCCCGCGGCGTGCGTTTTTGGGCGTGTGATATGCGTTTTGGAGTCAAAAAGCCGGTTGCCGGGCAAAATCAGCCGGATTCGGCGGCATTTCGGCTGGTATATCGGGTGGCGAAACGGCACGTCTGGAAGGGCAGATTCGGCGGTTTTCACTACTGATATGGCCGAAAAACTCCTCCCGGCCTGACCGTTGCCCCAGGTCCCGACGGACTTTCAGGCGCCGACGGAGGGAGGGATGAATTCGAGATTCTCCAGGCCTTTGCCGGCGACGGTGAATGGTCTGCATCTGCCGATGTTGTTGAGCAGGCCGATCGCCATCATGCTGACCATGAGCGAGGACCCTCCATAGCTGACAAACGGCAGTGTCAGCCCTGTAATGGGCATCAGGCCCAGGGTCATCGAGACATTCACAATCACGGCGACGGCGAACATTGCGATGATTCCGACGGTGATCAGGCGGGCGAACGGGTCGGTATTGCGCCAGGCGATTTCAATGGCGCACATGACGATGACGCCGTACAGCCCGATGACCACGAGACAACCGGCAAACCCCCACTGATGGGCGATTATGGCAAAAATGAAATCGTTGTGCTTTTCAGGAAGCGAATACGGGCTGCCCCTGCCGTTTTGGGTGATGTACGGTCCTTTTCGGAAGCCGTAACCCCAGAGACCGCCCGAAGCGGTGGCGTATTTCGAATGTTCGAGGTGGAAGCCCCGGTTTGCGTTCCATGTCTTGAGGTTTTCGGCTCCGCTTATGCCCCTGTCTCTGTCGGCGGCCAGGATATCGGCGAACTTCGGGTGTTTCATCGCTTTTTGGAGTATCCAGTCATTCTGCAGCAGTACGGCCGAGACCCGCATCCGCTGGTACGGTCGCATATTGAGCCACAGAACGGGGCTTACGACCAGCCCGAGCAGCATGATGAGTATCAGGTGTTTGACCTTGGCGCCGGCGACATAGAGCATGGCAAAGAGAATCGGCATCAGCAGCACAACCGTGCCCAGGTCCGGTTCCAGCAGGATCAGCACCATCGCCAGCAGCGTCAGCGAAAATGGGCCCAGGAGCCCCTTGAAATGCCGGTAATTGCTCCGAAAACGCAGATACCACGCTAAAGCTAATATATAGGCCAATTTGCAGAACTCCGACGGCTGGATTTTGATGTCATAGCCTGGAATCGGCTGCAGCCACCGGCACGCGCCGTTGATTTTGGGCATGAAGGGTATGGTGAAGAACTTTCCGAGCAGCACGGCCGCCAGGAGCAGCAGGATCGCCGGATACAGCCAGTAGCTGGCCGGGCCTAACAGGCGATAGTTTATCATGTTTATCATCACAAGGGCTGCAAGCCCCGCTATTGCGAAAATAAGCTGTTTTTGCCACGCCCCGGCCGGTACGAGAGGGCGTCCCGTCGCCTCGGCCGGGTCCGGATTGCCGGCCGCGTAGATCGCACATATCCCGATACCGATAAGTGCCGCCATCGCCGTCAGCATGATCAGCCGGACCACCATAATACGTCCTGTAAGAACTTTCACCATAGGCGCGTCATTTTATAGTGAAACCCCTGCTGAAAAAACAAAATTTTTCCGATAATAATGCCTCTGGCAGGGCTGGATGTGCCGGAAAATGGGGGTTTTGGGGGGTCTGCGGGCGATTGTGGTCGCCGCAAGCCCGATAAAATCCGCGGTGGCCCGTAAAAACCGAAAAATTTTTGGAAATTTTTCATTTTTTTCTTGCTTTCACTAATAGCTTGTTGTATCATACATCAAATGGCCTGTGATGGATATCACTATTGCAGGGCGTGTTCTTTTCGGATGTAGGAACCACCAGCGAGGCCGGGTTAAGGAGGTGTGGATCGAAGAGACAATGGGGTGAAGCTTGAAACGGCGTTGTAACGGCGCCGCCGGCGGAGGCGGGAGTTTGATGTTCCTCCGTCAGGCGACAATTACCCGTTGATTTTTCTTCGTTGGAGGTTTGTGTACAAGACGTCTCACAGGGCGCGGCGCCCTGATGAAAAAGTTTCAGAGAGGTAAGTAAGAAGAAAGAGAAAGGTATGGTGTAGTATGAAGAAGTTGTTGTTTTTAATGATGGCGCTAATGGCGGCGCCGGCGATGGCTGCGGTCACGTTCAGCATCGTGGACAATGGGGACCTCACCGCCGACATCGTGGTTACGGCCACCGGCGCCGACACGGTGGGTGGCCTGGGCGTCGACTCGCTGGTCGCGGGTATCGCTCTTGATGTGAGCGTCGATAGCGGCGAGATTGTCGATGTCACCAACTACATGACGACTGGCGAGAGCGTTGACGGGGCCGAAGGTTATGGCATCTACATGGGCACGATCCAGTTCACAGGCGACCCTTGTGAGATCGATCTGGCTAATCCAGCTTATTCTCCGGTAGCTCCGCATGACGATCCCGGCAGTGTTCACGACGACCCGTTTCCGACGAACCCGGCGTCTGCGCTTACTCTCGAGTTTGGCTGTCTGTACGACGTGTCCGTTCCTGCGGACGCTCCGGAGGCCGTCACGACTCTGTGCACAATCGAGGTGAGTGAAGGGACAACCCTTACGCTGGCGGAAAATGCCACACGCAACGGCGTTGTCCTCCTCGGAGGCGGCGACCCCAGCAGCACGAATCTGCCCCATGGCGACACGATTGCCGGAGATGAACTTGATTTTGGTGATGCACCGGATCCTCTGATTGCAACAGCCGGAGAATATCCCACCCTGCAGGCCAACACCGGCGCAAGTCATATTATTGGCGGCCCGTTTCTTGGTCCTGATGGCGATGAGCCTGATGCCGAAACGGACGGCCAGCCCAGCGCAGGAGCTGTCGACGATGACGGAGACGGCAACGACGATGAAGACGGCGTTACCATTGGGACTTTGATCGCCGGAGACCCCGCTGCTTCGGTCACCTTTGAGGTTAACGGCGCTCCTACTGTTGCTGTTTACGTTGACGGATGGATCGATTTTAATGCTGACGGCGACTGGGATGACGCCGGCGAGAAGATTGTTGCTGCAACGTATACAGACGGTATTTACAGTCCTACTTTCGCAGTTCCCGCCGGCGCCGTAGTTGGTACTACTTATGTACGATTCAGGATCAACACTGTTGGGCCCCTCGACCCCGACGGTGAGGCCGATGATGGCGAAGTTGAGGACCATACGGTCGTTATCGATAAGTATACGGTAACGTTTGTCGCGGGAGCCAACGGAAGCATAAGCGGGGACCTCTCGCAGGAAATAGCCCACGGCGGCGATTGTACAGCGGTGGATCCGGAAGGTGACAGCGGTTATCACTTCGTGGACTGGACCGGTGATTATACAGGCACCGACGATCCGCTGACGATCACGAATGTGACCGCCGACATGACCATTACCGCCAACTTTGAAGAAGATGAGTGCTACAGTGGCTCGGACTACGCCGAGTGGGTAGCCGTCGGAAAGCCCGAAAGCTGGTGTAACTATTACCAGTGTCGCGGTGAAACCGATGGTTACGAGGAATCTATTGGCTGGGTTCCATTCCCTCCGCCCGGACATTTTAATTACGCGGCTGTTGGTCCAACTGACTTAAGCCTGTTCCTTGCTGCTTACAGAGTACTGGAGGGTGGTGCTGGGGAGAATCTTGCGGCTGATTATGACCACTCGAGAGAATCTCTTGGCTGGGTTCCATTTCCTCCGCCCGGACATTTTAATTATACGCGCGTTGGTCCCGCGGACCTTGCGCTGTTTTTGAGTGGATACAGGACGCTTACTACGGGGTTGGTACAATGCCCCGGGACTTCGATCGATATCCTCCGTTAGTTTGTTTTGTGGTTTAACAATATGCACACACATATTGAAGTTAAGATGTTAGTAGTGAAATGAAAATGATGTTATTGCCTTGAGTAGTTGTTATTTGAATTTTTGACACACACTTCACGTTAATGTGGATGATGAAAGAGTTTGTTCGAACAAATGTTTTCAGAAAGGAGAACGATGATGAAAAAGTTGTTAGTTTTAATGTTGGTTCTTGGTATGGCCTCGTTGGCCAATGCCACTATTATTGACACCCTAACGGACGGTAATGTTACTTGGGAGGTTGATAGCGGTGGCACGCTGGTAGGTACTGGAACAACGACGGGAATAACATATGAAGTGAATATGACACTCGTTTCGTATGGTGATCCCACGAGCACGATCACGCTGACCGATACCGACGGCGGCCTTACAGAAGGTGTCTTTCCTGCAGCAGGCAATGCGGCCAAGATACAGGATTTTGGTGGGTATTGGAATGCGTTTGCGAAAGACATTGAGGGAGTTGGGCAGACTGCCGATGTACCTTGGTTTAGCTTCGACTTCACGACTACAACCCCCACTGATATTTATCTTTATGACACCGGTTTCGCTCTTGTAGGGACAATTACTATTCCTGAGCCGATGACAATGGTTCTGTTGGGTATGGGTGGTTTGTTCCTGCGTCGTCGCAAATAAGACGAAGTCTGGAACAAGTAGTTAAGTAATTTTAAGAGGCAAGCTCTTCGGGGCTGCCTCTTTTTTTTTCGCTTGCAGAATGGAGTGCTGTATGGGAGAATGGGTGATTATCCCGGTTATAATTTACCGTTGATTTGATTAGTGATATGGGGCAAAGCTATGAGAAGCCTGTGTATGTTACTGTTGTGTTGCTGCGGGGTAGTGTTTAGCGGTTGTCAGGAGGCAAATCGGGGGATTGAGGTCATTGTTGCAGACGGCACGCAGTTCCCTGCTGAAATGGCCGGGAAATGGGTTGTCGAGGGTAAAAACAACTTTTGGGCCATGACGTTTGAGGCCGATGGGACAATCTCCTGGTGTGCTCTCGGCATGGGAGGTTTTGAGGTGGTTCCCGGGAAAGTGTCGAGATTTCCGACTCGATATGGGGGCAAAGGCATTTTCAAGCCGGGGAAGTGGACGGTCAGTTACGATCCATCCTTGCGGGAATTGAGTGTGGAGGTGGTAATAGAACATTTTCACATGGATTTGAAGCCGGGGCAGTCGCTTGAAGGAAGCACGACGGATTTTTTGTCAGGGCCTGTTTCAGAAGATTACACAGTGTGGGAGGCTGACTGGTTTAGTAAAGAGAAGCTGGTGGGGTTTACCCCGGAGCGAAAAGAAGTGCCGGAGACTAAAGAACTTCAGTTCAGGAAAAAAGTGATTTTCAGGAAAGAGCAACAGACAACGGAACGTTGAACCTGACACGGTTTGCGCCTGCATCCGGTTGAAATTCAGTATTCAAAGTATTTGACTCCCTCGCTATCGGCGCCCGGGTAATTAAGCCTGATGTTTTTTGTGGCGGGTTGATATATCCAACCGCTACTTCCATCTGCTTCTGCCGGGAAAGCGTCGCCATTGTCGATAACGGTAATCACAGAATCGTCATTAAAAGGATTCTCCGGTATCTCTTTCAAATATTGGAGGTTGCCGATCAGATGGACCATAACCCCGAATAGAGCGGGCGTTTGCGTTGGATCATTGTTCGGATATCCCGGTGGGATGCCGTTGTTTTTTGCGGCGTAGGCTTCTATTGCGGTTCTTAGGATTCTTAGGCTGTCTTTTGCGGCTGCTTCTTTTGCTTTCTGGATGTTGTCCTGGAACATGGGTATCACGATTGCGGCCATGATTCCGAGGATGGACACCACTATCATCAATTCAATGAGTGAAAAGGCTTTTTTTTTCATCAGATTTTAATCGGCTCATTATTGAGGCGACTTTCCTAAAAAGCCGGTTATGGGACCTCCAGGCGGCTTCTTTTTTTGCAGTGGAAAGAAAACTTGAGCAAAACCGGGCGTTCTGGTAGGTTGTCTGGAATCGGGCGACCACATGGGGTCGCCCCTACGGAATGTGAGAGGTCATACGGACGGAATGTGAGAGGTCATACGGACGGAATGTGAGAGGTCATACGGACGGAATGTGAGAGGTCATACGGACGGAATGTGAGGGATCATTATGAATGTCTTATTGGTGGGAAGCGGAGGACGCGAGCACGCCATAGCGTGGAAGCTGGCGCAATCAAAGGAATTGGGGCGGCTTTATATCGCTCCGGGCAATCCGGGGACCGCACAGTGCGGGACGAATGTGGATATCGGCGCAGGCGACGTCGAAGGGTTGGTCGAGTTTGCCAAATCAAACGATATTGCCCTTGCCGTTATCGGGCCGGAGGGCCCCTGGGCCGCCGGCGCCGTCGATGCGTTCGAGCAGGCGGGTGTCAAGGCGTTCGGGCCGGGCGCAGGCGCTGCACAGCTCGAGGCGGACAAGGCATTCGCCAAACAGATCATGCGGGCCAACGCTATCCCGACCGCCGAGAGCAGGGCGTTTGACACGTTCGCCGACGCCAAGGCCTATATCGCCAGCCGCGACGAGCCGGTCGTGGTCAAGGCGGCGGGTCTTGCCGCAGGCAAGGGCGTATTCGTCTGCGACGAGCCCGCCGACGGAATCCTGGCCGCCGAGCAGATCATGCAGGACCGCATTTTCGGCGACGCGGGCAATATTGTCATCGTCGAGGACAAGCTGTTGGGCCAGGAGGCGTCGATCCTGGCGTTTGTCGACGGGCGGAGCATCTACGTGATGGAATCTTCGCAGGACCACAAGCCGATCGGCGCCGGCGATACCGGCCCGAACACCGGCGGCATGGGCGCCTACAGCCCCGCGCCGGTAGTTACCGAGCAGTTGATGAGTCAAATCGTTAAGGAGGTGCTCGTTCCCACTGTGGACGGGATGAACCGAAACGGGACCCCCTGCCGCGGCGTGCTGTACGCCGGTCTGATGATGACGCAGGCGGGACCGCGTGTGCTGGAGTTTAACGTTCGTTTCGGCGACCCGGAGACCCAGCCCATACTCATGCGTCTAAAGACCGACCTGCTGGAGGTTATGTTAGCCGTCTGCGACGGCCGGCTCAGCGAGATCACGCTGGAATGGGACCCCAGACCCGCGGTCTGCGTTGTGATGGCGTCGGCCGGCTATCCGGGCGATTACGAAACAGGAAAACCCATATCCGGGCTCGAAGCCGCCGCGGCGATGGATGACGTAATGGTCTTCCACGCCGGCGCCGCCGAAAAGGACGGCCGCGTGGTAACCGCCGGCGGTCGTGTCCTGGGCGTAACGGCGCTCGGGGCGACCATAGCCGCCGCCAAGACCGCCGCCTACCGGGCGGTGGATGTGATAGATTTTGAAGGAGCGTATTGCCGGCGCGATATTGCCGATAAGGCGATTTGACCGGCGAATACCCTTTAGGGTAATAAATTTCCGCGTTGAAAATCACAATGCATTATTGAGAAAGTACTTACCCACGCATCAACGCGTATTTTTTTAGTAGGATTGGTATGACTGTCGCATAAATATGCCCAGACCTCGCAGCAAAACACAACAATGGTTCGGCGTCAGGCGCAAATTCCTGCGCCGGATACTGTGGCTGTGCATCGTCCTGCTCCTGGGCCGGATACTTTACGGCCAGATCGGAACACGGATATTGCGCCCGGCGGCGTTGCGGCGTATAAAGCTGCTCGGCGGCGCAAACGTTTCCATGGGAACGGTCGAATTCAAAGGCGGCGCCGTCGTGATTAATGACCTTGTCATCGGACCGTCGCCGGAGCGTTTCGACAAGCAAATGCTGACAGCCGGAAAGGTTGAAACGAAGTTTTCATTTTGGAGCCTCCTGACGCTTCGACCCCGTTTCAAGAAGATCGTGCTGACACGTGCACATATAAACGCACAATATGACCGGGACATCCGGCAGTGGAACATGAGCGATCTGAATATTACCCGGTTCGCTCGGGCCGGCGCCAAACTGCCGACGATTGTCCTGGCCGACGGCACGGTCCGCTTTTCGACGATCAAGGACAAGAAGACCAGGACACATATCATTGTCGGCATTGACGCAAGTTTCGCCTCGGTCCCCAATGTACGGGGGGCGTACGCTTTCTATGTCAGGGCCAACGATGAACTGACGTTTGAGGACAGCTACCTGCGGGGCGTGTGGCGCAGCGGACCGACCGGAAGCGTCGTAATCAACCAGGGCCGTATCGTAATGGGTAAGTCGCCCGTTCTTGGAAATGCATGGAGCATAAAGGACCTGACCGCTGAAGTGGAATACGATCAATGCGACATCGTTTGCAGGCGGCTCCGGTGGCGAACGGGCGACGCCGGCCGCGGCAGCATACAGGGCGTGATAAGCAACTACGCCGACCAGGCCGAGTACTCGCTGCGAATTGATCTTGACGATTGGCTTGTCACGCCCGAGCCGACAGAGAATGCCCTGGTTTACAGCAAAGACGTGCTGGAATTGCTGGGACAAAAAGGCCTCGGCGAGTTTTTTGAAATGTACTGTCCCAGGGGCACAGGCGGTCTGGACGTTCGGGTGAGCGGCAGGGTCTTTGACCTTTCCCGCAGCACCTGGACGGGCGATATTTACTTCGATGATATATCGGTTTGCTGCACGGAATTTCCCTATCCGATCGAACACATAGTCGGCACGCTCAAGTTGCCTCAATCAACCGAGGCAACGGACATCGTCTTTGAGAATCTGCGATGCAGCCAGGGCGATGTGGAGATGGTTGTTAGCGGCAATGCCTTCATGGCCGATGGCAAGTGGGGGTACAATATTCACCTGTCCAGTGATAACATGCACCTCGATGAGACGCTTTATGAAGCGCTGAATGCCCGGCAGAAGAGCCTTTGGGAGACGTTTTCTCCGGCTGGGAACGCAAAGATTGATTTTCGCTTCGGACGCAAACCCGGCGGCCCGGTCGAACGGAGACTTGTCGTCGAGCTTGACGGCGCCGGCGCATTGTACAAGCATTTTCCGTATCCCCTGGCCAACCTTACCGGCCGGGTGATCGTCGAAGGCGAGCAGGCGACGCTCAAGAATATCGTGTCGCGATATGAAGGCGATGATCGCCTTATCACCCTCAACGGCAGTGTCGTTGGGATCACGTCCGACAGCCCTCGTTTTAATATGGTCATCGATGCAAATTCCGTTCCCATCGATGCAGCCCTGCTCGCGGCGCTTCCGGAAAAACAAAGGCGTTTCTATGAGCATTTCGATGTGGATGCGGTCACCGATGTGGAGATCACCGTCTTTCCCAACGAGGTCGGCAGGAGACCGGTCGAGTACATTGCAAAGATGCGCATCCGCGATGCGTCGATGGTGTATCGCGAGTTTCCTGTGCCGATGACGGACGTGGACGTTGACGCTGAATTGACGGCCGACGTGATTGTGCTCAAGAAAATGACGGCTCGAAGCGGACCGGGGCGAATCGCCGTCAGCGGACATATCCGGCCCGCAACAGAACGCGTTGCCAAACCGGAGTACTG
>QNBS01000017.1 GCA_003644175.1 Planctomycetota bacterium
ACAGAGGTTCGGTCGGGATGACAGAGGTTCGGTCGGGATGACAGAGGTTCGGTCGGGATGACAGAGGGGGTGGACGGACGGTGGTTATTGGAAGATTTTGGTCCATCTGCGGGGGGTTCTGTTTTGCCAGTTTCTTTTGTGGTAGACGCAGCTGACTATTAGCGGCAGGACCCCGGCGGCTTCTGCGAATACCATTTGCTCGTGGTTTGTTTCTACTTTTCCCCATGAGGCCGCTTCCCTGAGTGTTGAGCCGGAGCAGCCTCCGTCGCGTGGGTCGGCTACGGTGATCTGGATGGCGTAGCGGTGCATCCTGACGGGTTTTCCGAGCAGTTCGGCGCAGACGACGGTGTCCTGTGCGAAATTTTTCGGCACGCCGCCTCCGATCATGAAGAGGCCGGAGATGTCGGAGCGCATCTTGATCTCTGTGAGTTCCCTGAAATCCTTGACCGAATCGATGGCCACGTGATTGTCGGGCCTTTCGACCTGGTGGGCGACCAGTCCGAAACCGGCCGAGGAATCCGAGAATGCCGGGCAGAAAATCGGGACATCCTGTTCGTAGGCCGTCTCGATGAGTGAGTCATGCTTGACCGCATGATCGACGAGATAGCGTCCCATTTGGCGGATGAACTCTCTGGAAGAATATGGGCGCGCCGCGAGTGCGTCTGCAATCTTTTTGACCGTGTTGTCGCATACCTGCAACTGCTCCTCGTCGATGTAGGTGTCGTAAATGCGGTCGATATAGAGTCGCCTAAGCTGCGTGTCGTCTGCGGCGGCCGAGCCCTTGTAGTGGGCAAAGCCCAGCGCCTCGAAGAAGTCCATATCGACAATCGTCGCACCGGTGGCGACGACGGCGTCGACCATGTTGTGCCTGACCATATCGACGTAGATCTTCATGCAGCCTGCGGCGCTGGTGCTGCCTGCAATGCAGAGAATGATCGTGCAGTCCGGATCGGCGATCATCATGTTGAGAATGTCGGCGGCGGCGGCGGTATCGCGAGCGGTAAAAGACATGTCCCGCATCGCCTCGATGATCGGCGTCGAGTCGAACGACTTGATATCGATATGTTTGACCGGTTGGCGGAGAAAATCTTTCTTTTCCATTTTCAACCCTCAAAAACGCAGCTCAATAACTTGTAGATCAGCTTGGCGGCCAGGAAATCCGGCGCTCTGTTCTGCTCGTTAGGGCACAGTTCGACGACGTCAAAGCCAACCACCTTCCGTTGGGCGGCGACGGCCTTTAGCAGGGCGTTAACATCGTACCAGCCCAATCCGCCCGGTTCGGGCGTGCCCGTCGACGGCATGATCGCCGGGTCGAAGACGTCGAGGTCTATGGTGATATAGACTTTCTCGGACAAGGCCGCCACGACGCGGTCGATCCATGTGCGGTTGTCGTATATGTCCCGTGCGAAGAAGATACGGTCCGGCTCGCTAATGCTGTGTTCGGCGGCGTCCATGCTTCGGATGCCGACCTGGACAATCGGGCATTGCTCCCGGGCTCTGGCCATTACGCAGGCGTGGTTGAATTTCGAGCCTTGGTACTCGTCGCGCAGGTCGGTGTGGGCGTCTAATTGCAAGACGGTGAGACGCTCGTGGGATTTTGCATGTGCCCGGATCGAACCGATACTGACGGAGTGTTCGCCGCCGATGAGAACCGGGAATTTGCCCTTTTGGCGCCATGCCGAAACCGCTTTCTCGACGGCGACGGACATTTCCTCGGGACTGTCAAAACCCTCGGCGGGCTTGTCTGTGTAGATGCCGCGGAGGAAGACCTGCGAATCGGTGTCGATGTCATACAGTTCCATGTGGGCCGAGGCGTCGATGATTGCGGCGGGGCCCTTATCGGCGCCTTTGCCCCAGGTGCTTGTGCCGTCGTAGGGGGCGGGGATGACGGCGATTTGTGAATCTTCGAGCCGACAGTTCACGGCGGGCGGGTCGGCAAAATTGGCTCTCGGTTTCATAGGCCAGACGTTTTAATCATCAAACAAAAACATTGCAACGGCCACGGTGGTCGTCCAGAGGTTTTGTTGCCCCTTGGCGGTCTGGGTGATATTGGTCGTCTTGATGAAAAGACCGCTGGATCTGTAGGCCTGCTCCTTCTCCGACCAGGCCTTATCCGGGTCCACTTCCATACCTAAGGTTGTGCCCAGCATCTCGGCGGCAAGGTCTTCTGCCATGTCTTCTGCCTGCCGGCGGTTCATGCCGTGGCCGTGCACTTCGCTGAGGTAGCCCCACTTTTCACAGTTTTTGGGGATTGCGATCCCGACCGAGGAGGCGACGAGGCGCCCGTGTTCATTGGTGTCGGCTCGCGCCATCACGCAGAATCCTATCTGGCCCGGGGACAGTCTGCCGATGCCGGCTTTTCTGCTGATGATTTTGCACTTGGGCGGGAGGATTGACGAGACCTGGACCAGGTTCAAGTGGGCGACCTCGGCCTGCCTTAACGCCTCCTCAAAAGACTTTAGCCGGTACTTGTGCCGCCCGACACCTTTGGTCAGAAAAACACTTGTTGGTACGTGATTCAACTATGTCATCCCTGCTCAACAAGACCGGCGAGTTCTGCAACAATATCCTTCTTGGTCGTCATGCCGGTCCATTTCTTTGCGATCTGTCCCTTGTTGAAAATAATCAGCGTCGGGATCGCGTTGATGCCGTACTCCACGGCCGCCTCGCGATGGTCGTCGGTGTTGACTTTGCAGATCTTGGCTTTGCCTGCGTGTTCGTTTGCGATTTCCTCGATTATCGGGGCGATCATCTTACAGGGCCCGCACCACGGGGCCCAGAAGTCAACAAGTACGGGAACGTCGGAATTATTTATCGTCGCATCGAAATCTGCGTCTGTCAGTTCTATCACATTGCCCGCCATGACAATACCCTTTCAAAAGGTTTCTTTATGGCCGAAAAGCCCTCTTTGGCTTCCAGCCCCGTGATTTTACAGACAGACTGTTATCGTGTCAAACACAAATTGATACCAATGGCATTATTCCTGTCGCGTTGTGAGTTGTGAGGTTTATAAGTTATTGTAAAAGAAGGTTTTATGCCCTTTGGGGCAGTAAATCCCCGCGAGTGTGGTTTTAAGTTACTATTTGGAAAGGTTGCCGGTGGGCTAATCCCGGCGTACCGGAACACCCTGCTGGGTACTTACCCGCGTACAAAGGGGCATTGGCAATCGCCAGCAGCATAGTTGCGCATTACAGCATGCGGTTTTTTCACAATCCGTATGATTTACTGACAATCCTTTAAACCTAATCGGCTAATTGTGACGATGCTATAGAGGTTTTTGTAGCAATTCACTCATTAACCGACGCAAACTGCTCGCTATTTGTAGTAAAACACTCGCTTGCTATCTTAAAAAGAAAGGTTTGAAATGTCCTCAGACAACAATAGTTTCGTGAAAGTGGCGTTTTCAGTACTGGTAATTGCATTTACAATTATCTTGTCGGCGGAACTCATGGCTGTTGAGTTTGATTCCGAAGATCCGGAAGATCCTGGAGATATACCTTACGCATGGATAAAGATTGGAACAATGGCAAGCGGCAAGCTCGATTATGATGGTAAGGTTGCAGACACCGACACATTTATTGACAGCGGCTCAACCATATTCGTCGGCGGCGCCGATGCAGATGTAACACTGAACGGAAATGGTATCGTCAAAGCCTATGCGAAAAAATATTACCATGACCAGGCCGCTCCTATGGAAGATTTTGGTTTGGCTGACAGTGGCGGTTCGCTTGGTATGGCATCACAAACCTACAAACCATTTACAATAACATCCGACACTCTTGCTGACGGCTCGACAATTGACCTTTCCACAAATGTTGTTTATGACGGTCTGATAGTCCTCCATGAAAAAAAAGCCGGTGAGTATTCCTCCGGTCAGATCGATTTTTTGTTCGAGATCGCAGATGACACAAGCGGCAGTGGCGCTATTACCGCTACCAACGGGGCTACAGTATCTTTCGAGGGTCAGTTGAGAATTCAGGATTCTTTTGACGGAACAACTCACACGTATACCAATGTTGCCGACATGGCTCCAGAAACTGTCGTCAATATTGATTTTCCGGATGAGGCGGCCGACAATTACTGGGATGGCGATGGGAGGGCTGATCTTACTATTGTGGAGATTGATCCTGCAGACCTGGATAACTTCACTGTTCTGCAGGGAAGTCTCGATGTGCTTCCGGCAGCTATCAAAACCTCAATTACTGATAATAACTATAACGCAGCGGGCAATAAAATCTACTATATAATCTTTGACAAAACAATTACTTACCAAGGCGAAGTGGGAAAGAAATACTATGTGTATATGGATGCTCACGCCGCCGCACAGACCTCCCTTGGTGATGACGGCGCATGGGCCGGCAACGAAACACTGGTTGTATGCGATTTTTCGAATACCGTGGGGTACGACATATCAATGAGCGGCGCCAGCGGGCAGACGACTTCAACGATTTCAGATGACGAAGCTTTTGGAAACAACGGTGTTGGAACGATAGAACTTTCTGGAGGTGCTTTACGATGGAACGATGGCGTTTCATTGGCATATGATTTTGCACTTGGAGCAGGCACGACTTCGGTCATGGATACGCAGTCCAACTCAGGTACTATTGCAGGCGATATCAGCGGAACAGGCGGTCTTACGAAAGAAGGCGCCGGCACTTTAACCCTCCCTGCGGGCAATACATATACCTATACAGGCGCCACAATCGTTTCGGAAGGCGGTCTTGTTGTTAACGATTCATTTGACAGCGCGGTTACCGTCAACGACGGAGCATGGCTCGGCGGATCAGGCGGGTTCAATGCAGCAGTAACAAATAACGGCACATTAAAGCCGGGTAATTCGATAGGTCCCCTGGTATTGTCAGGAAACTACGTTCAGGGAAGCGGTGGGCAACTGGAAATAGAAGTTGCCGACGCAGATAACAACTCCGATACACTCGTCGTTGGCGGAGATGTTACCCTCGACGGAACTTTGTATGTCACACAGACAGAAAAGATTACAGAGACAAGAGAGTACGCTGATATTGTTTCGGCGACAGGCACACTATCCGGAACATTTGCCACCGTAACCGGAAGCACCGAACTGTTTTATGATTACACAGCTGTTGTTGACGGCAAAACTATCGACCTTACAGTAGATAAAACGGCATCGTTCAGCGATTTCGCCGGCGGCGCCACCAGGGGCGTAGCTTCTATGCTTGAACGTACATATGACGCCGAATCTGCAACAGGACAGCTGGCTACTGTAATAGATTCAATAGTCTCCCTGTCATCGGCAAGTGCGGTCCAACAGGCCTACTCTGAACTTACACCTGGTAATATTACAAACATCACATCAACTACAGCCCTCAACTCCAGCGGCCTGTTCTCCGGTGCGATCCAGAAACATATAAGCAAGGCGCGACTCGGTAATAACATAACAGTTGCCGGATTGAATAAGCCGGAAAGATTGCTCGCCTCGAATTCAAAGGACGCAAAGACTTACATCCGGCATAGAGATTATGATGTTCCTGCCCAGGGTTTTGTAAAAACTTACGCAAGCAAAGGCGACAGAGAAAGCGACGGCAGCCAGGCCGGATACGATTTCGAGATATACGGTACGGCACTTGGAATCGATAAACTGATAGACGAGAACCTGCTGGCCGGTATAGCTTTCGGATACTCAAACGGCAATGTGGGGTCCTCTGATAACCTCACTCAAAACAGTATGGAAACTTTCAGCACTTCAATCTACGGCAGTTGGTTCGATCTTGATTCGTATGTAGACGTTGTCGTTGGGTACGGGCATAACTGGTATGATGTTTCCAGAAAGATAAGCATTGCCGGCCTGAGGGCGTCAAGTAATCCTGAAAGCGATGTCTGGTCCACATCGATAACGGCAGGAAAAGCGTTTTATCTGGACGATACGACCGTGGAGCCTTTTGCCGGTTTTTCATATACCCTCCTCCAAAGCAGAGGCTATACCGAAAGTGGCGCCGGGAATATCAGTCTTTCTGTCGATAGAGACAATGTCGACAGCATAAACAGCATGCTTGGAATGAGAATAGCGAAATATTTTGTAGTAAATGAAAAACCCCTGGCAACCGAATTCACACTGGCGTGGAAGCATGACTACTCCGACAGGATACAGACAAGCTCGAGATTTGTTGGCAGCAATTCGGCCTTTAGCACACGAGGACTCGATCCCCTGCGGGATTCTATGATAGCCGCTGTAAGCATCGAAGCCAATCTTACTGAAAACTCAAAACTTTTCGTCAAATATGATACCGAATTCAACGGGCAGTTCCAAAGTCATACAGGGCAAATAGGCGTCAAAGTAACATTCTGACTTTAGAGCCCTTCGATATTTTTGCCAGAGACATCTTTGGCGGGGTCGGTGATTGGGGGTGTTTGTTTGTGGGGTATTTCCTGAATTGCGATGGTCGGCGGCGGCGGGCTGTCGTCGGGCTGGGCGTCCGGGTCTGCTTGTGCGGCATTTTCTTCTTCGGCTATTGCCATGGCGTAGATTGCGTTCTGGACTGCCTGTTCGGCTGGCTCGTCTGTGAGCGGTCGGAGGTAGATCGGACCGAGCCGGTCGGGTTGTTCGGCCCAGATGAGCCGGTGGCGTATGGGTTCGGGCAGAGCGAGGAAGAGGCCGACTATGACGAGGCGATTTTCCCTTGCCTGGAATATCTGTTCGAGCGTCATCGGGCCTTCGGTCTGGAGGCGATGGAGTATCTCGATCTGGTAAAGGTCTATCGGCGTGTCGTCCTTGATGTGGTCGAAACTGTGCAGTCGGCCGGTGGCCTTCATCATTTCATCGAACGCCTCGAGAAGGGTCCAGATGCTGACCTGCTCCATATCAAGCTCGGGCTCGGCATCGGCCTTTAGGCCTTCGATGATCGAGTCGGGACGCGTGAACCGCTGGGCGCGATCCTGGGCGGAGCCCTGGAGCAGATTGGCGGCGTCCTTGAACTTTTTGTACTCCAGGAGTTGACGGACCAGCTCGATGCGCGGGTCGCTGAGGTCTTCTGCGCCGTCTTCTTCGGCCTCGGGACGTGGAAGCAGCATCGCCGACTTGATTTCCATCAGGGTCGCGGCCATCACTATAAAATCGCCCGCCAGATCGATATCCAGCATCTTGAGAATCTCCACGTGCCGCAGATACGCCTGGGTGATGCGTGCGATGGGAATATCGTATATATCCACCTCGTCTTTGCGCACCAGGTAGAGCAACAGGTCCAGCGGCCCGGCAAAAATGTCAAGATTTACCCGATATTCGCTCATGCCTGTTCGTCGCTTTCCTGTTCCTTCTCCTGCTCGATAGCCTCTATGATCTTTGCGGCCTTTTCGGCGTATTGTTCAAAGACCTGCAGTTCGATCCTGATCCGCTCGATAGTTGGCATGTTGGCAACCAGATCTTCGCCGACGACAACCGCCTCAACGCCTTGCTCTTCAAGGCGCACCTTGACTAATTCAGCTTCAAAACCGGTTTCAAATTCCCCTACCGTTACAAGTTTGTCTTCCATGGTCATCCTCTCAAGCCTGTCGCCCGGCGGACCCTGTCCATTGTGGCCTGTGCGACTGCGCGTGCTCTTTGCGCTCCGCTTTTGAGCACACTGTTAACAAAACCCGGATCATTTTTCAACTCGGCCCGTTTCTGCCGGTATGGCTCGAAATACTCATGCAGCAGTTCGGCCAGGCGTTTCTTGGCCGTGCCGTAGCCCATGCCGCCGGCGCGATACTTCTGCTCCCAGTCCTTTAGCTCCTGGGCCGAGGCAACGAGCTTAGCATTGCAAAGACGTTGCACGTATCGGGGTCTTTTGGATCTTCCACCGGCGTCGAATCGGTTACGATACGCATTACCTTCTTCCTGACGCTTTTTTCAGACTCGAATATCTCGATCGTATTGTCATAACTCTTGCTCATTTTTCGCCCGTCAAGACCGGGCACGACCGCCACAGAGTCCAGGATGTGCTCCCTGGGCACTACGAACGTCTCGCCGTAGCGGTTGTTGAATCGAATTGCGATGTCGCGCGTAACTTCAATATGCTGCTTCTGGTCGGCGCCTACGGGCACGAGATTGCTGTCGAAGATGAGGATATCGGCCGCCTGCAGTACCGGGTAGGCAAATAGCCCGTGGTTGGGAGAAAGCCCATTGGCAACTTTGTCCTTGTAGCTGGTGCACCGCTGCAAAAGGCCCATCGGGGTTATGCAGGACAGAATCCAGGCCAGTTCGGTTACCTGGGGGACATCGGACTGTCGCCAGAAAACGGTCTTTTCCGTATCCAGACCCAAGGCAATATAGTCCATCGCCACATCAAGAGACCCCTGTTTTAACTCGGCCGGGTCCGGGCCGGTCGTCAGCGCATGGTAATCGGCAATGAAGTAAAAGCCCTCATTGTCGGCCTGCAACTGAAGATGCTGCCGCATTGCGCCAAAATAGTTGCCGATATGCAACTTTCCTGACGGCTGTATACCAGAAAGAATCCGCAAATTGACCTCCCGTCGAATCAATAGGTTAAACACGTCTTGCCGAGATTAACGGTTTTGGGTTCATAAGTCAAGAATATGTTGAGATGCCCTGCCGGCGACCGAGAAAAACAGTTCGGGGCCCCCAGATGCTCAAATTCCCCCCCCCGGCGAAAAAAAGGGCCGCAGGCTTTTGACCTGCGGCCCTTATCGTTACTTTCCAATCGCCGCAGAACCAGACGGTTCTGTCGGCGCCGAAGCATTCGACGTTACGGCACCGTTAACACAGTATTCCAGCCGCCGGTGTTTTGATTCGGCGACTGGTCCTGCGTCCGGACACGGTAGCGGAAATGGCTGTTCGGAGCCGACACCTGTACGTAGTATATGTTTGGTCCGGTAGCCGGCAGCCCGGCGGGGTCCAGAGACAGATTAACCGCATTCAACCATCCGCTGTCGTAGATCCCGCCCCCGTCAAGACATTCGAAGTAGTACTCTTCACCGTTACCCTCGGCATCGGCAACCGCCTGGACCGACATCCAGTGCCAGTACTCTGTCAGCCCGGAAGTTGGATTCACCCAGGTGAACTGCTGAGGCGGATCCTGCCAGAGCGGCGGATCAGGCAGCGGCGGATTGAAATCGACGACTGCCGGATCGGGCACGCCAAGGGCGACGACGGATTCGGCTGTCTCATTGCCGAACTTGTCTCTAACGCTGACACGATAGTAGTAATTTGCAAGAGGAGTTAACCCGTCAGGTTCAAAGATGTGCGGCGCAGGCGTATAATTAGCCCCGGCGGGATCGTGGCTCTGCTGCCATGGGTTCTCAGCCGTTCCGCTGCTATAACCGTCGCCGGCGCCCGCGTTTACGCCCGCCGCATCGGTGTACCTGAAGCGGTACTCGAGGGACCCATCGTCAAACGGGCTGACCTCCTCACCGGGAATGATTGGCCGGTAGGCAACCATCCTTAGCGCAGTGCCGCTTATTGCATAAGGCATGATATCCCACTGGGCCGGGTTCGGCTGCGGCGGATCGAGTTCATTGCCGGCGACAGTCGACTTTGGAAGCGACCAGTCAGTCATATTGCCGCGTCCGTCGCGGACCCTGACTCTGTATGTGTAGTCCGTTTCCCCGTCGGGATCAAGGCCGGTATTCTCGTAGTACTCCGGATTCGCCACATACGTCGCCGAATCGGTCGGGTCGTAATTCTGACGCCATCCGCTGTCGTAATCCGAATCGGTGCGACACTCGAAGTAGTACTCAACATGGTCGCCCCACCAGGCATCGAGAGCCACCTTGGCCGACATCTCAATTGCGCCCACTCCGGGGCCGACAGACTGAGGCGCCATATCCCATTCGGCCGGATTCGGGGCCGGCGCCGGCGTATCTTCAGCGAGCCAGCACGTGGCAAAGATCAGTAAGTCGAAGACGTTAACACCCTTGTCCGTGTTGATATCGGCGCCGCCACACCACTCCGGCTCGGTGCACTGATCGAGCCATACCAGGGCAAAGGACGCCATGTCCTTCATATCCACGACACCGTCAAATACCAGATCGCAGACCTTGCATGCGGCCATTGTGAGCTTCAAGGGATAGTGGAAGCCCATATCCACCTTGCCGGTATCGAAGGTCTCAAACGCATCATCGGACCTTGTCGTGTACTTGTCCATGCCTGTCTCACTGGCAGGATCGCGTCCTGCATTGACACAGGGACTATCTTCATCCTGCCCGGCGGCAATCTGGCTGAGATAGAAACCGCCCAACGGTCCAATGACAAACATGGGATCGTCCAGGATGTTGTTGCTCCAGATAAGATCACAGTCTTCTTCAACAAGGACAGCGGGTTCGCCCTGGCCTCCCTGGACATTGCTGTAAGAGACGTCCAGCTTGCCGGGTCTCGGGTCGAACTCAAAGCCCGTTCCGACAGCCAACTGTCGCCCGTTCGGAGCATAATTGCCTTTGAATATGCTGTGGATGACATCGACCTGGCTTTCATAACCGCAATACAGGCCTCCGCCAAGAGCGGCAAAGTCGAGCTCGCCGGCGCCGCTCTGAGGTATCTCATTGGGATCGGCGACATTGATGAAGCCGAAGTAGCCCGTTGCCCAGTTGTTGGCGAAAGTGCAGTTGGCGATCTCAGGCTGTGCAAACCAGTTGGACGAAACGCCGCCGCCGTCTCTGCCTGCCTTGTTGTTGACAAACAGGCAGTTGTTAATCGTCGAAATCTGCGGCTCGGCGCCTGTCAAATATAAACCACCACCGGAAGTGTTAGCCTGGTTGTCGAACAACTGCAGATTCCTGATATCCGCCGTTACCGACGCAAGGTGAATACCGCCACCGCGACCGACAACCTGTTCGGGATCGGTCTCGGTTGCACCGGCAAAGTTGCCATGTACAAAACCGCCCTCGATAACAGCATCGCCGCGTAAGCCGTAAATACCGCCGCCATTATAAGCAAGGTTGTCCATGATGTTGCAGTCTTCAACACGCAGAGCATTGCCATGCCAGTAAACACCGCCGCCGATCGACGCTTCGTTGCCGCTAATCAGACAATCTTTGAACGTCGCAGTTTCTGTGTCGTCAAGGACTATTCCACCGCCATAACCCAGAGCCGGATCTATAACCGGCACTGTTCCGGGCTTGGGTGCGACATTGGAAGAAATCTCACCTCCCTCGAACTCAACAATACTGTCGGGGGCGCAGTAAAGGCCGCCGCCGAAACTCGGTATCTCGTAAATCTCGAACGGATAGATTCTGCCGCCGCTGATTGTCATGCCGGGCGCCAGAGCCCCGTCTCCGACTTCGCCGCCAAGACCACTGAATCCGCCCTGGGTCGTATTGCCGGAAATTGTACAATCCACAAACCGCGATTTACTCTCGGCTGAACAATAAACACCGCCGCCGTAGGCGCTGTACAAGGTATAATCACCCTCTTGCCCCAGAAGTTGCCATGGATAGTAGAACACATTGCTCCAGCTTCCACCATAGCCCGGCGGATAAGGAATATCGTTAACTTCACCGCCGTCACCACCGTTACCGCCATTACCGCCGGTAGCGGTGCAATTGCTGATGGTGCAGTGAATGAACTGCGGTTCAGCCAACTCGCCGACAAAGACGCCGCCGCCTCGGGCCCAACCACCCCAGCCACCGCGACCGCCGCCAAAATTAAACTCGTTGGCATTTGCGCCATTGCCGCCGTCGCCGCCGTAAGCGTGACAATCGGTAATTGTCGTGTTGATAAATGTCGGTGAGGATTCCGCAAGGCAACAGACACCGCCGCCATAAGCATTGCCGCCGTCGCCACCGTCGCCATCGAAGAAATTGGTGTCGTCTTCGTCGCCGTCGCCTCCTCGTCCGGCATGAATCTCAAATCCCGTTATCACACAGTTCTTGATCGTCGGTGAAGCGCCCGACCCAATAATGAGACCTGCACTGAATATATCACCACCATCAAAACCGTTACTGGAGCCTACGATATACCTGAACCATCCGTTGGCGGCGATAGTAATGCCGTTTATCACAGTTTCCGGTCCGGCATTGGCGGTGAAGTATATAGCAAAATTGGCATTCGTGCCGGACAGATCGATAACCGTACCGGCTACAACATCCGGATCATCGGGGTTGGTGCTGGTAATAGTGACAGCCTTATCGATAATAACAGCCCCGCCGCGGTAAGTTCCCGCGGTCAGAACAATCACATCACCGTCCCTGGCGTTGTCCACCGCCCCCTGGATCCTGTCTGCATCGCCGGGCACATACCATGTCCTGGGCTCTGTGTCAGGAGGGTCAACATCGAGAATGTCGATGTCTGATTCATCATCGGCATCATATATCCTTGAACCCTGTGTCGTACCGGGCGGAAGATTACCGATGTCAACCATGTCGGAGATGTATGAAACGACTTTCGGAGCAAGATAGTCATAAGCCTCCTCGGCCGACACATATCCACTGTTGTCGCCGAGCCGGTCGGCGCCGCCCTCTATCGCTCTGAGCAGATAGTATGTAAATACCCCGTGACGTAAATCGTCGGAATAGAACGCCATCTCATCGACTCCGCAGGCGGTAAGGACAACGCCCGCTTCATTCCTGTTAAGATCCTGAGGCAGCGGTTCTGAGTCTTCATCGCCGGAAAAACTCAGACCGGCTTCACTGGCGATACTATTTGTAAACTGAAGTTGAACGGACTCTGGAAGCTCATATGCACCAACAGGGGACGAAGAAATTCCGTCGATCTGACCTGCCGAAAAATCGGTTTCAATAAGGACTACATAGTTATCGGTTGCAAATTCTGCAAGCATCTGACCGAGTTCATCGTCCCTGATACCGTCATACTCGTAAGTAATAAGATACTCGTCCCGGCCGTCAATTTCATCGATCGGTTCTATATCAACATCTGCAAAACCATAACCGGAGAAGTAGAAAACAAGAACGTCGTCGCTGTCGAGCTTTTCCGAAAGCTGCCGGAGAACCAACCGAATCGCCGGCTTGGTGGCTTGACTGTCGGTCAGGGTATAGATATTGTCTTCATCCCAGTCAAGACCTTCGGCAAGCCTGGCGCTAAGCTCATACGCATCACGAGCGGCATAAGGGAATTCGATAATCTGGCCGAACAAATCGTAATAATCCGATATTCCTACGATCACTGCGTAATATTCAGTACCTGCTTCGACATACGCGGCTGTAACTTCCTTGTCGGAATTCATTGTCGCAACGTTCGTTGCGTCCACAATAGTTCCGTCGTCAACACCCGTCCACTTCACCTGGAATCCGTCCGGAGGCTCAGTTACAGTCATCTCGACAACCGTGCCCGGTTCATACACGTACATGGTCTCGCCGCCGACTTCCACCTCAATGCCCGAAGGATTGAGTTCGACAAGTTCGGGCTCAAAGTCCGGCAGAAGTTCAGGGTCCCAGTCAAGGTTTACATCAAGGGTGTAGCCAATGCTTTCAAATTCAACGATAACGGTCTTGTTGCCGTCCATCGTCACAATGTTGTTGGGTTCATGGCGCAAATCATCGTCCGTATTCGTCCAGACCGAGTGATATCCGGGCGGCGGCGGCTCCACGGTCAACCTGACCTGGGTAAGTTGATTGTATATCGGGCCGGCCGGATCCCGGGTAATCACAGGATCAAAGCCCGGCAGCATGAACGGATCGACAATTGCAAAGTAGTCAAGTCTGTACCGCTTGACCTCCGTTTCAAACGGCAGGTGATGAAACCCAAGGTCAAGCGCCTTTTCGTCATATATCCCTTCATCAAACTTTTTGCTGTCGGATCGCGTGGTATACGCTTCCATGCCGAAGTCTATGGCCAGACGATTCTGTTCGACATTGTGGATGTAATCAACACACCGACTGCGTTCAATCTGGCCGGCGTCCGGCTCGCTGAGGAAGTAATCGCCCACCATCAGCGGATCGTCCATGATGTTGAACGTATCGACATCCCATTCCTGACTGTTCGGATCCCAGCCGCGGAGTATGCAGCCTTCGTCAACGTAGATAGGCATGCTGCTCAGATTGGCGATCGCCGCACCAAGATTCACCCTCGGCTTTGTGATCGCCACCTTCGTATCGGTTATCGGCACACCGGTTGCAATCAGCAGGTTCCTGACCTCTACCGGCGTAAGGTATCTGTCGGTCTTGTCCAGAGCGGCGGCCTGGATACTCGCCACACAACCTGCCGCAAACGGAGTCGCCGACGATGTGCCGTTAAAGTTCGGGATGTAATCGCCCGGGACATAACCGGCGAGACCGACCATATCTGTCGTGTACATCGGATCGGCCGGAGCAAGTATATCCAGCAGTTCGGCCGTATTCGAGTACCCGGTCACCATATCGGTTGTGTCAAAGACGGCGCCGACGGAGATCACTTTGCTCATCGCCGACGGGTGTGAAATGCCTTGACCGGCAAATCCGTCATTGCCGGAAGCTGCAAGTATGGTAATCCCCGCCATGTCCAGAGTATTCGCCGCCGCGGTGAGAGCCGGCACAAAGGCGTCAGCGGCGGCGGCGTTGTTGAACGGCAGACCTGTGAAACCCCAACTGTTGCTGACGACCATAATCGGATTTTGCGGGTCGCTGTTCTTGTTGGTCACACACCAGTCCCATGAGGCAATGCCCGCTGCTATGGACATTCCTCCAAAGTCATTCGCCATTTTCAATGCATACAGTTTGGCGCCGTAGGCAACACCGCCGATATAATCGCCTACCGTACCGAGATCGCCGGCGGCAATACCGGCACAGGCCGTGCCGTGGGCGCTGGTGGCGGGCATCGGGTCGGGATCGTTCATGCCGAAGTCGTAACCGCCGACGACCTTGTTGTTCGGGAAGCCTCCGCCGCCCAGA
>QNBS01000018.1 GCA_003644175.1 Planctomycetota bacterium
GAGAAATCCGCCGTGCTGATGGCCCCGCTGACCAAAGCCGCCGGCGGCTGGGGCGCCTGCGGCGACATCTTCAAATCAAAGGACGATCCCGATTACAAAGCCCTGGCGCAGGCGGCAAAGAACTGGCAGACCGAATGGCTAAAGGCCCGCCGTTTCGGAGCCCCCAACTTCCAGGTCAATCGCCAGTACATCCGAGAAATGGTGCGTTTCAAAATCCTGCCCGAAGGAACCACGCCGGATAAGGTGGACGCCTACAAGACCGACCGGCAGTACTGGCAAATGTTCACACACCAGCCAAACAACCCGCCAGAGCCCGACAGCAAAGAACAATTAATATCCCACCTCCGTAAGCCGTAAAGTATGCCGGGGAGCTAATACCGATAAATCGGGACATCCTGCGGATCGGGCGTCGCCCAACCGCAAAATCCTGTCGCGAGCGACCCGAAATAGTTTTTTGCATCTTTTTGATATGGCTTGACAACGGGCGGCCTATAGCCTACAATGTTGGGTTTTACTCATCTAAGATAAAACAGCAGGGGGCCGGAAGCTTGTTGTGCGTCATTGTTGTTAATGCGTTTTGATTTTTTTGGAAATGTTCAATGTATTCGGATTCTATTCGCAACGTTGCGATAATCGCTCATGTCGATCACGGCAAGACTACGCTGGTGGATCAACTTCTGTACCAGTCGGGCATGTTTCGCAATGAGGAACTCGACAAACTCGCCGGCGGCCGGCACGGTCTGGTTATGGACTCCAACCCGCTGGAGCGCGAGCGCGGGATTACCATCCTGAGCAAGAACTGTGCGGTCGGATATACAGGCGCCAACGGCAATGAGTACAAGATAAACCTTATCGATACGCCCGGCCACGCCGATTTCGGCGGGGAGGTGGAGCGCGTTTTGAAAATGGCCGACGGCGTCCTGCTGCTGGTCGACGCCTTCGAAGGCCCAATGCCTCAGACGCGGTTTGTGTTGGGCAAGGCGCTCGAGCACAAGCTCAGGCCCATCGTAGTGGTCAACAAGGTCGACCGCGCCAACAGCCGGCCGGACGACGTCGTCAATGAAGTGTTCGATCTGCTTGTAGAGTTGGGCGCAGACGACGAGGCGCTCGATTTCCCGATTGTTTTTGCATCGGCCAGGGAGGGATGGGCGACCGCCGACGCAAATGAAAAAGGCGAGAACCTGCAGTTGGTTTTCGACGCGATAGTCAAGAATGTCCCCGCTCCCAAAGCCGACGACGAGGCGCCGCTGCAGATGCTTGTGACCAACCTGGAGTACTCCGATTACGTGGGGCGAATCGCGATAGGGCGACTGTTCGCCGGGCGGATCACCGAATCGGAGCCCGTTACGGTTATCGACAAACAGGGCCTGCACACGCAGCAGAAGGTTATGCAGATACATCAGTTTGACGGGCTTGGCAGGAAGAGGGTTGCCGCGGTCCGGGCAGGCGATATATGCACCATATCGGGGCTGGATCCGGTCGACATCGGCGACACGATCGCCTGTGCGGAACGGCCTTCGTCGCTGGCGGTTATCTCCGTTGACGAGCCGACGATGACCATGACCTTCCGTGTAAACGACGGGCCCTTTGCCGGCAGGGACGGAAAATACATTACGAGCAGGCAGATCGGCGAAAGGCTGCAAAAAGAGCTTCAGCAGAACGTCGCCCTGCGGGTCGATCCGGGTCGGACGCCCGAAGAGTTTGACGTCAGCGGCCGGGGACTGATGCACCTTGGCATACTGCTCGAAAATATGCGGCGCGAAAGTTACGAGGTGTGCGTCGGCAAGCCGAGCGTGATTCTGCGCCTTGTCGAGGACAGGCGGCACGAGCCGATAGAGCGCCTGGTGGTGGATTGCCCGCTGGACTGCCAAAATGCCGTAATGAGCCTGCTTGGCGACCGGCGAAGCGAGATCGTCGGCATCGACGCAAAAAGCGGGGCCGGCGATTTCGTCCACATGGAATTCATGATTCCGTCGCGGGGACTGTTCGGCGTGCATACGCGGATGATGAACGCCACACAGGGCCGAGCGGTAATGCACCACACCTTCGAGCGGTACGGGCCGATGCGAGGCGCCATACCACAGCGAAAGGCAGGCGTTGCAATCGCCACCACCACGGGGCAGGTAACGGCCTATGCGCTCGACGCGCTGTACGACCGCGGGATATTTTTCGTCGAGCCAGGCGACCAGGTCTACGAAGGGCAGGTCGTCGGGGAGCACTGCAAGGACAAGGATATCGGCGTAAACGTCGCCAGGAGCAAGCAGCTTACTAACGTGCGGGCGTCGGGCAAGGACGATTCGGCCAAGGTAAGACCGGAGAGAAAGATGTCGCTTGAGCCGGCGCTTGAGTATATACAGGACGATGAACTAGTCGAGATATGTCCCAACTCGATTCGTATTCGCAAGCGGCTCTTAAAAGAAGCCGACCGCCGCCGCGAAGGACGCAAGGGCGCAAGATAGCGCAATCCTCCTTAGAGCCTGTCCCAATAACCTCTCGTCGGACCGAGACCGAGCGAGTCGGTTGTGGGCAAGGAAGGCGAAGCAGGCGATTGTTCTCCATGCCGTCGGCAAAAAATGTTTGCGCATAAAGAAGGACCGGGGGGCGCCTTCAAGGCGCTTTTC
The DNA here is from genome assembly GCA_003644175.1 of Planctomycetota bacterium. Classification (GTDB taxonomy): domain Bacteria; phylum Planctomycetota; class Phycisphaerae; order Sedimentisphaerales; family Anaerohalosphaeraceae; genus B28-G16. The sequence continues at coordinate 2,622 of QNBS01000018.1, forward strand.
CCGGCCCACGGCGGTTTACTGAACGCTGTGATTGCGATTCAACAACCGCCTGTTGCTGGATTGCTGAAATGAGAACTTGATCGTCCAAAGATATAGACACCTAAACACCCCCTTTAGTTACACGAAAAATAAAAAAAACATCTCCCCGATCATGGCAAAACGCCCTTTTTGCGGAAATTCCAACTTTTACACCTCCGGCCAACAGGCATACCAACCGCAGGCACGATTGATAAAGGGCGGTTTTGGGGTGAATAACGGCGTTTGCAAAAAAAATTTTCAAAATTCGGTGTTTTTTATTTGCAGGCAGGCGCAATCCGGTGTATAGTGTATTAAGTAAGTAATACACTAATACTGAAAAGGTATGACATTATGCTCCTTCAAATCGATCATCACAGCGGCGAGCCGATTTACCGGCAGATAATCCGGCAGATTCGCCGGCAGATTATGACCGGACAGTTGAAACAGGCCGATCGACTCCAGACGGTTCGCGACCTCGCCGCTCGGTTGAATGTCAACCCTATGACGATCAGCAAGGCGTACTCCTTTCTCGAAGCCGAAGGGCTTGTCGAAAGAAAAAGAGGCATAGGCCTGTTTGTGGCGAAGATAAAGACCGATGATCTACAACGCATAAAAACCCGGCTGCTCAACACCATTATAGATAAGGCCGCAATCACTGCCGTTCAGCTTGGAACGTCGGAAGACGAAGCTGTAAAGTTTTTCAAAAAATATTACAGAAAATACAACTCCAAAAACAGGAGGCAGGAATGACAAATGCAAATTCAATAGTACAATTACGCAACATCTCCAGGAGGTTCGGCAGAATACAGGCGCTGGACAACATTGACCTGGACATCTCGCCGGGGAAAATCATAGGCCTGCTGGGCGCTAACGGGGCGGGCAAGAGCACCTTGTTAAGGCACATCATCGGTTTATACCTCCCCGATACCGGCAAATGTACTACATTCGGGACCGATGCAGCCCGGCTTGCGCCGAAGGAACTCGCCCGGATCGGTTATGTACACCAGGAAGGCGAGCTTCTCGGCTGGATGTCGGTAAAGCAACTGATCCGATATGTAAGCGCCTATTATTCCAACTGGAACCGCCAACTGGAAGAAAAGTATATTGATGATTTTGATATTTCCATCAAGGACCGCGTCGGCGCCCTGTCCCCCGGCCAACGACAGAAACTTGCTATATTACTGGCCATAGCTTTCGAGCCTGAATTGTTGATACTCGATGAGCCGGCGTCTGCTTTGGATCCCATCGCACGCAGCCGGTTCCTCGACCTGCTGCTCCATATAATCCAGGACGAAAAGCGGACCATCATTATCTCCTCGCATATCCTCAGCGACGTCGAAAAGGTCATAGACCATACGCTCATCATGCGCAAGGGCAAGATTCTCCGTGATTGCAGCTTTGACGCCCTGAGAGAGGAATTCGTCAAAGTAACCCTCACGTCGCTAAACGGCGACCTGCCCGCCGACCTTCCCTTTGAAAACATCGTCGATTGCCAAAGAAACAACACCAAGGCCGTACTGACTGTGCAAAAGTACTCGCAAGACCAACTGCACGACAAGGCAAAGGCAATAAATTGCGACATCGAAATCCGGCCCTTGTCTCTGGAAGAAATCTATAAGGCAGTTGCCGGCTAACAAACTCGAGGAAAAACGATATGACTATTTTACAGGCAAATCTAAAGCACTTGTATCAACGAAAAGGCTTTTGGCTGATAGCCATCGGGCTTGGTCTCGTTGCTCCCATGGGTATCATGGCGATTGTTGACGGTGAACAGGCCTCTTTTATGGTATTTGCCGCATGGATCTATATCGCCGCAGGCTTTACAAGTGCATTGCAGGTAGAGGTTCTGGCCAGACCTTTTTCCTGGTCCCTTCCGGCCCACGCCGGGATACCGGTAAAATTCCTGTTTTGCATAGGAATATCTGTTTCGTTATTCTGGTCGGCGGCTTTCCTGTTCTATCCGGCCCCAACTCTCGCAGAACATTTATTATCGTCTGTTTCCGTGTTTTTTGCCGGAACAATCTTCTATTGGCTCGGAGCATGGGTTGTCTTCAGATTTCCAAACTGGGTCTCTGCAATAGTATTGGTCCCAATATTAATGGTTTACGGCCGTTATCTGGATCTTAACGCACTACTTGAACGTGTCATCGTAGATGCCTGGTTTGCAGTAATTCTGTCAGGCGGCCTTGTCAACTTTCTGGCATGGCGGCACTGGTCCAGGCCGCACATGGCGCGAAAGTATTGCGGCCGACCGTGGCTGGGAGCTTTCGACGCATGGAACAAAGCAAAAATATCCGAATTCCAACAAGCCAGGCTCGCTCAAAAAAATAAAGCAATCCCCACCGTTTTGCCCCATGTAGAGAAATTCTTCCTCGATCGAATCACCGATCGGACCGGTCCGAATACAGCACAGTATATCTGGGGCGGTTTATACAGATCGTTCGGCCTGATCGCCTCGCGAAAAAAAGATTGTATCCGATTCTGGCTTGTCATGCTGCCGTTACTTTGCTTTCTGGGTTATATGGGGCCCGGAGCAAATATCCTTTTCATCATGCCCGGCATAATGGTCGCCAATATGAGCTTACACGTTCGGTCGACTCTGCTGGTTTCCGGCGGACGCACCGAACGGTTCTGGTCGGCCTTGTCTGTCGCCGCAGCGACGACTCTGCTTGCCACCGCCATAGTTACGCTCATGGCGGCCTTAACGATCCCCTTGCAGGCGACCATGCCCGAGTTGACAATCAAAGGACAGTCATTCGTTTACAGAGCAATGGAAATAAAACTCTTCTTCATACCGTTGTGTATGATGCCCGTTACATTAACAATCGCCCTGATTTTCTACAAGTACCCGAGACTGATGATGGGCGTTGTGATGATGATTTTCGTTTTTGCAATGCAGGTGTCATGGTTCCTCAGAATACTCCCAATCCATCCAAAAGAGCCCGGCCCAATACAGATAATCATTATCATTACCCTGATCCTGCTATGCTGCTGGGCAATCTTCACAGCGGTTTTGCGACATATCTGCATGCGCCGATGCCTCGTGCGTTAGGGCGGGTTTGGCGGACGCAAGAAACAAAGTAACACTTTAGCCGAGTGTGAGAATCGCTTGTCATTTGCGCCAAGCTTGTCCCCGCGAAAGCGGGGAGCGCTGAATCCAGAATAAAACGGCCTCCGCCGAAGTTGGAGCGAAGCGGAAATCCCGAAGGGAGTTTACCCGCCGAAGGAGGGCCTCTGGAGGGGCGATCCCTGCCGTTTTTACCCACAAATTATTTCAGAGACCCCATTTTTTTTGAAAAAAGTTGATACTTTTCCGTCTTAGCTGTATCTAAAAATATAGTGCAAGAGGAATGACGAGACTGAAGAACTTCCGGTTGGTTGGTTGCAAGAGGTTGAGGTATAAGGCTTTATGAAATCAGATCATGACTTGTCGGCGATTATCAAGGCGGCGGTTTCGGGCAACAAAGACGCCAAAAAGCAATTGGCCGTGCTCATAACGCCCAGAATCTCGACATATATTTTCCGTAGTACGCTCGACAAGAACATTACTGAAGAGTTGTTACAGGAGGTCCACTGTAAGATGCTGCAATCACTAAACACTTTGAAGAATGTCGATTCGTTTTGGGGATGGCTTTATCGGATAACCTCTAATTGCATCAACTCGTTTTATCGCACCAGGTCAAAGAAGAGCCGCCATTTCAATCTCCAGGACGGAATACTCGAATCTGTCATATCCGAGGAGAGTTCTGTCGAAAGAAAACTCATGAACAAGGAACTCGCCCATGCGGTGATGGAGGCCGTGTCTACACTCAAACCACGTCATCGGCAAGTGGTCACGCTCCGGTGCTTTGAGGCTTTGTCCTTCAAGGAGATAAGCAGGGTAGAACAGACCAGCGAAGTATATGCTCGCGTGATCTTTCACCGGGCTATTGAAAAACTGCGAATAGCACTGAAAAAACAGGGTTTCAGCAGAGCGTCGCTCGTTCTTGCTCTGACGATGTTTGCTCGGCTTACCGCTCCTGCAAAGGCCGCCTCGACCGCGGTCACCGTGAAAATCGCCGGCATAACCGGAGCAGGGACAATCAAGGGACTCGGGCTGGGCGCCAAGGTCGTCAAGACCACCGCAATAGCTTCCGTGCACCATGTCAAAGTTGCAGTCGCCGTCGCCGCAATGGCCGGTGTGATCACAACCGCCGCCATGGTCGGACCATTCCGCTCAAACATAAAAAGCATTCACTATGTAGTTCAGGGCGTAACACCCGTTGTCAAGCGGCAAGTCGCACCAGCCAAAAATCCGAATGCAAGAAGAAGTGGACGCTCCTCTTCCTCGTTATCCTCGTCATATTCAGTGGTCGGCGACAAGGCGAACATCACGTACCAAACAAAAGGCGCCTACGAGAACAAATTGGTTATGCCCCAGGGACCGGACGGCGCAATCATGCGTTTCATGCAGCGATGGAACATGGAGCAAACCAACAGATTGTGTTCGTGGCTTCAGGACGGCGGCGGGAACTATTATTATAATTCCGGCGAGCGGAAGATATATATCACAAACGATCCTCTTCGCATGTTGATTTTGCCGACAGATCCGCCCGATTTTGTTAAATTCATATATTCACAGGTCGGCTATGACTCACGTCATTCTTACCAACGCAAATTCCTTACCGGCCTGATAAAGTACAGCACCGACAACCGTGTTCCGGACTACGCTGATTACAGGTGCAAATACGCCTACAACACGCTGGAACATGCCGATTTGTCTACAACATGGCCCACCACCGACAACGTTGAAGATTTGCGAGACGAAATGCACAAGCGGGGCTGGACATGTTTCGACGTTACCGGAAGAATAAACGGAAAACAGGTCGGTGGAATGGGGAGAATACCTTTCATTTACAACGCGTATCGGGATCATTTGCCATGGCTGTCCGTGCGTATCGGCGATGATTTATATGTTGACTATCCCGGCCATGTTGCAACGGCAGATTCCGAACAGGGAATAGTCGCGTATGAAAGCGAGACTTTCTTTGAAGGTTTCCCCAGACCCTGGCAGGGAATTCCTTGCGTGGATTCTATTCGCCGCGATGCCGCCAAATACCGTTTGCGATTCAACTGCCGGGATGAGGGGGGCAGCGCGGTTGTGACAATTTTTGTCAATACCTCCGCCGGACACGTAAAAATGGTGTATGATATTGACAGGGATGTTGATATTGTGCGCAGCATCAGCTTTTTGAAAGGTGAGACTGTTGTTGGCCAATTGTACTTCGACTATAAGCAGGATGCCTCACAAGCCGAAGCCGACAAGTTCAATGAGCCGCAAACAGATTTCGCCGCAAAGGCCGGAAAGCGACCTCGCAATCTCTGGCTGGCAACGCTTGTGAAGAATAATATTTAGACCCTGTCCGTAACACGCAAACTCTTTTGTTGTTTTAGCATACCTTCTTTTTTATGATTAAAAGTCTACCTAAGTGAAAAGCCATTGACAGGCGGGCGGCAAATTCTTATCATGCCCGGTTGGCAGGACGAATCAGGGAGTTATTTTTGTAATTCTAAGGAGAAAGTCATGGCTAATGTGATTTTACAGACGAATATTGCGGATGTGCCGGCAAGGCACGGCAAGGTGCGGGACATATACGATCTGGGCGATAAGCTGCTTATCGTAGCGTCGGACCGGCTCAGCGCATTTGATGTGATCATGAAGACGGGTATTCCCTGCAAGGGGATGGTGCTGACAAAGATATCGCGGTTCTGGTTCGATTTCTTAGGCGATACGGTCGAAAGCCACCTGATTTCCGACGATGTGGCCGATTTTCCGCCGCCGTTTTGCGACCATGCCGATCAATTGGCACACCGCAGCATGTTGGTAAAGAAAACCAAAGTGCTGCCCGTTGAGTGTGTGATTCGGGGATATCTGGCCGGTTCCGGCTGGAAGGAATACCAGCAGACCCAGAGCGTCTGCGGCGTGAAGCTGCCCGCCGGCCTCAAGCAGTGCGACAAGCTCCCGGAACTGATCTTTACGCCCGCCACCAAGGCCGAGCACGGCGAGCATGACGAGAATATCGACTTTGCCGGTTGTGTGAGCGCCATCGGCGCAGAAGCCGCCGAGTATGTGCGCAACAAGAGCAAAGAGGTCTTCAATATGGCAAGCGCCCATGCCGAATCGAAGGGGATAATCTTAGCCGATACGAAATTCGAGTGGGGCGTCCTTGACGACCGCATCATCCTGATCGACGAGGTGCTGACGCTGGATTCGTCGCGGTTCTGGCCCGCCGACAAGTACGAGCCGGGTCGCGACCAGGAAAGCTACGACAAGCAATTCGTTCGCAATTACCTCGAAGAGATCAACTTTGACAAGTCCGGCCCGGGCGTCGAGCTGCCCGCCGACATTACCGAGAAGACTTCGGCTAAATATATCGAGGCATACGAGAAGCTAACGGGCAGGAAGTTCGAAGTATAGGCATCGTGTTTATGTCCGGGCCGGCGGCCCATTTTGACAGGCTCTCTTCCCGCATCCGGGCAAGGTCTACAGGTTCCAGGCCTTGGCAAACATTTCGAAACTGCGATCGTAACTCTTTTCAGCCTCGGGCGGGAAGCAGCAGCCCGGGAGTTGCCTGCTTGCCAGATGATAGCTGATGCAGTCGCAGCACACACCTCTCCTGCCGCAGCTTGTATAGGTACAGGTACAGTTTTTCAGGTTTTTATCTTGCTTGCATTCCATCGTCAATTCTCCGAAAAAAACAATCTGTCGTTGCTATCCCATACATAACAAAATTCACCGGGTAGAATCAACAAAAAAACGTTGAAATTTCGGTTTTCACCGTTCGCCGGTGTCCGTATAATAGGCCTGACTTCCGAGTTGTGTTGTAAATCGGTTGTAAGTCCTTTATTATCAAGGGATGTATTGCGGAATTGGGTGTCCCGATGTTAAAATGGGGCTATGTTTGTACGAAAAAAGAAGAACCAGTACATTTTGACTGTTCGGATTTGGGGCTTGCGGCTCATTTTTTCCTTTTGACTCCTCGCAATGCCTCTGTACAATAACACTCAGGTCCGCTCAATAATTCCGACGAGACTAAGCAACATTAAACTGAAATGGCAGGTTGACAACGCTTAGCTGTGTGAAAATGAAAAGGGAAAAGGATGCTCAAAGCTAAAGACATCATGCAATCCAGTCTCATAACCGTCAAAGAGGACACCACCGTTATTGAGGCCATCAACATTCTGGGACAAAACAAGATCACCGGGCTGCCCGTGGTCGATGACGATATGAATCTTCTGGGTCTTGTCTCGGAAAAGGATGTCTTGAGCATTGCTTACCGTGTCCTGGCCGGTTTAGTCGGCGATACAATGGATGCAAAAAAAATCGGTGATATTATGACTAAAGATGTTGTTTCATTTCGCCTGGACGACAACCTCGCCGATATATGTCAGTGCTTTATGAACAACCCTTTCAGACGCGTCCCTGTACTCCGTAACGGAAAGCTTTTCGGGATCATCAGCAGAAAAGACATCATTGCCCACGCCTTTGCAGCACTCGGCAATGAATAAAAGAAAGCGTCAGATCAAGAACAGCGGAGCCGGTAGAGCAAACAGCATGGAAGTGAGACGTTTTCCCGCCGAAAATGAGTAACCATCGGGAGACTCTGTCGCGAATCAGGTGGTTGTTGGTTTTGTGGGGGTTGGTGTCGCGGGTTGGAGCGGCGGCTGAATAATATGGAGGCCTTGTGATGGGTTGTCGGTTTTGGATTTGTTTGCGGGTTGTGATTGTAGGTGGATTGGCTGTAATCGCCGCGGGCGGGTGCGGGTTTGGCGGCGGGCCTCGGCCTCGGAATGGGTATAGTCCGACGACCGGGGGAGTTCCTTTTCCCGATCCTGAGCGATTGGGCACTCATTCCTATGGGCCCGGCCTGGGGGAAGCCAGTGGGATTGTGTATACCAAAAGGGGAGGCAGTATCGATATAGACCATGTGCGAGGCGCCGCCGACATAGCCAGACATGCGTACGATCTTTCGCGTTCTGCGCTTCTTAAGGGCAAGAAGAAGTTTTCCGTCAGTCCGCCGTTTGAGTATTATTCCAATAAGGTTGAATTCAAGTATCCCGAAAACTGGGACACGCTCGGCGATGAGGAAAAGGAGCTGATTGCGACGGAGGTATCGCTGCAGGTGGGCCATACTGTCGGATACAACTCGACATTGTATCATGAAATGCTCACGTGGTTCGGCACGCGGTTTCTGCTTATCCCGGAGTTTTATTCGGCTTTTTCGTGGGATGATATCTATTCGAATCTCCTCGGGGCGACGCTTGCAATGAAAGCGGTCCAGGACCCGAACGAGAACTATAATCAGGCAATGACAAGGCTGCTGGCCGAGGAAATGAAGACCCTGGGTGCGCTGCCCAGAGCCGAGGCGATAAGAGTTACAAACTCCGTCAAAGGCAAATGGTTCAAGGGGGGACCGGTTTTCCCAGGCATATTAAGAAGAAACGTGGACGCCGGTCTTGATGACGGTTATGTAAGTCCCGCATTAATACCGGGCGTCTCCGATGCCGAGCCGATCGATTATGCGGTCCCTGCCCTTGATTCCCTGGAGAAATACGGCATTGAAATGGTATATACAATCAGTTCCGGGCATGGCGCCGACAGGAAGATGCGCAAGATTACAGGAACCAAAGGGCCGCTCGAACCGCGCAGGCATTTTGCAGCGATTATGGAATATGTCAAAAAAGAAGCGGTGGAAAAATACGGGTTTGATATCGGCCGGTAGTCAGATACTGTCTTGTGCGGCAATGTTCCTGTTTGTTTTTGTTATAAAGTGGGCACGTCCACATCGGGGCCGTATTTTTCTACTGCTTCCTTTTTTATGTGTTCCATAATGAGTGGAAAATGAATGGCCGGTGTAATCCGATTGGCGGGGTTGTGCTTGCCGGTTGTTGCGAGTATCTCGTTCTTTTGCCATTCCTTAGGCTCAATTTGCAGTTTCATCGAGAATCCGTAATCGGCAAGAAAATCCAGATTGGGCGCCGGACAGGGCTCAGGCTGTGAATTCGGGTCCATCAGGGGAACAAGCCATGGCGTAATGAAGCCGTCATCGGCGCCTGTGTCAAAGTTTCTTTTGATCACTCTTGCAAAGAAATATGATCCGCCCTTGTACCATTTGCCTTTTGTTTTTCGCACCGCCCGTCTGGCGACAGCGGCCGGCCGGACACCCAGTCTTTCGAGTTCTTCGTCAAGCACTTTGGTCATGGCGTCTTCAAAACTGCGTTCGGTATCGCGCAGCGCAAAGGTGGCAAGGCGGGTCCCGAGAAGATCGGAGTAGGGGTCTTCACATGAAAACGCAGAGATATGTTCCGAGAAAAACATCGTGGACGTGTATCCGAACCATGTCACCATTTCATGCCAGATCAACGTCGTATGTCCCAGGTACTGACCAAGCCTGATCGAAATGTCTGTGATAATTTCTTCCCTGCGGTCTTCGCCGACCCTGTCCCAGCATTCCGGGAATCTGATTGTAACAAAATACCTGGCCGGCTCTATCACCTCGAACGAAAAGTCGGTTTCGTTTTTATCGAGATTCTCGTGTACGACGCCCGCAATATACGCGGTGCGATCCGCAGCTTCGCGCACATGTCCGATGTCAAGGAATCCTCCCCTGCTGGTATATACGAGACCGTTTTTTTCGCCCCTTCGCTTACTGCATTGGTGTTTGCCCAGGCGGTCATGTTCGAGAAAACGTATTCCCGTCAGCGAACCAAAGTACATCCCCCGTCTCATGCGGGGCCCGGAACTCCTGCCACAGCCCGCCGCCAAGGCTAAACATATCGCCAACAAGGCCGCCAAGCCAGGCTTCGCCGCAAATCTCCCTTCCATATCGATATACCTTTAGTCTTTTTGCCGGTTGCTGAGATTATGCCCTCCCTGGGGAAAAACGCCTAATGCACACCTCCTGAAGTGTACCGACATTGTAACACATCGGCCTTGAAAAGTCAAGGATTCAGGGATTAATCAGGTTGATTGGGAGCAGGCCGGGCGCCTTTGCCGACAATGGCCGCCGGCTCGCCCGGCCGACTGCGCCCAGGCCCGATAAGTTCGGCGCGCACAAGGACCAATCCGTTACTTGCAGCCCTTCTTAAAACCTCACCACCCCACACACACTTTAGCTCTCAAGATACACGCCGTCTTTGATAAGCGCATCTCTTAAATTACGGTACGGCAAATCGTTTGAGCAGATGCTCAACTCCGGGGTTTTCCGGATGTAACCATGGATCAACCGGGCGGCAGTTCGAGACTGATAGTGAAGACGCCGTGCTGCTCTGAGCGGGCTTTGACAGTTATGCCCAATGCCTTTGCGAGCTTTTGGACCACGGCCAGGCCGATGCCGAAATGCTCTCCCGTCCCGGTGCGCGATTCGTCGCGCCGCCAGAAGGAGTCGAACACCTGCTCGACATCTACTGCTGCAAGCTGACTGCTGCAAGCTGACATCCGGAATTCGATATCGACAGAACAAGCATATCTTCGGTTCTCTGCGCCTCAACCCATATCCTGCCGCCGGCGTCGGAGTATTCGGCGGCATTGTCCAGGATGTTTGAAATAATCATGCCGAGATGGTCTCTGTCGGATATGCAGGCGATGTCGTCGTCAGCGAGGTTGTCAAAGGTCAGATTCTTGTCGTGCGCCTTGTCGGCAAAGCTCAGCCACCGGTCTTCGATCAGTCGCCTAAGGCCGATACGTTCACTTCGAGCGGAAAGCTCACCCGAATCGAATCTGGCTAACGACAGCAGAGTGTCAATCATTCTATGCATAGTCCGGACGATTATGAGGCAGTCATGCAGCGAGTGGCGGTATTCGGCGGGTTGGCGCCTGCGCAAAAGGCTGACCTCGATAACGGATTGAATGCCGGCCAACGGCGTACGCAGTTCATGGGCGATATCCGCATTGAATTGTCGCCGGCGATCAAAAGCCGACTTAAGCCGCCCCAGGAGATCGTTCAGGCACGCACATATTGGACGCAGTTCTTCAGGATACTCCTGTCCGGAGAATCGCCTGTCCAGGTTGTCTTCATGGACCGACTCAATACCCCTTGCAAGGCTGCGAACAGGACTCAAGCCGGTGCCGGTCACTATCAGGCCCAGGCCCGTTGACAGAATCACTACGACCGCCGAAGAACCCAACAGCAGCCATCTCATAAAGAACAGGAAATGATGCAGGTCGCCTGTATCTCCGGCGACAACCAGCGTCAGAGCCTTCGGTTGGGCTTGTTCCTGATGGCCCTGTTCGGTTCTTGGATTGAATCTTAACTGCACCAGACGCCCGCGCTTGCCGTCCGGGAGTGTGCATGCAAGATACGCAGGCGTCGTTTGCGCCCCGTCCAATTGGGGCAGGTCTCTGGACCCAAGAGACGGCGAGCGGACAGTTAAACTCCTGCCATGATCCCAAAACTGGTAATAAGCTCCGCCGTTTAAGTTGTTGAACTCTCCGGTCATGCCAACTTCAATATCCAGCTCCAACGTTCGCTCCGTTGGCGGGCGGTTTTCGCCGTCGCCGGCTTCGGCGTCATGGTCGCCTTCGGCTTCTTCCTTGAAATTCTCCTCCTCAATAACCGCCGAAAGCATCCGGGCGGTAGTCAGCAGGGATCTGTCGAATTGACCGATCAGATGACGCCGGGTAATTGCATACACCGATATGCAGAGCACACCCAACAGCACAGCCGTGCCGGTAAAACCCCTATGAGCAATCGCGTTCGGAGAGAAACGATCATGGCCGCACCCCCAACAGATAACCTCGCCCGCGCATGGTGTGAAGCAGCGAAGGCAAACCTTCGCTTTGCAGTTTCTTCCTGATGTAGCCGATATACACGTCAACCACATTGCTTGCCGCCGATGAATTGAATTCATAGAGGTGCTCCCAGATATCCGTCCTGGAAACGATCTCTCCGGCGCGGACGGCAAGGTATTCCAGCAGCCCATATTCGCGGGCGGTACGCGCAATCAGGCGGTCGCCACGATAGAGCTGATGCGTATTCAAATCGATACGCACATCC